>JACMKV010000179.1 GCA_014379915.1 Burkholderiales bacterium | reverse complement strand
CAAACGGCCACGGCGGCTATTCGCACCAAATCGCGTGAGCGATGAAAAATTCCTGGCGCGATTGCCGGGCAACGAACGAACGCGCTTCAGTAGGGCAATTGGGCTGGTTGGCTATGAGAAAAGGGGAAACGGGTGCTTTTAGCGCAAGCGAATCTTATCAGGCTGTCAACGGGCTGCATGTTCGACCGTGCAAACACGTTCCGCCGTCCGTCGCTGTAATGAAGCAGCGCCTATGCCCTACGAGCAAACCAGCAGCCCGCTACTGCCGCGCAAACCTTTTGAGGACCGCCTGCAGTGTTTCGTTTTCCGGATTTTCCTTCAGATTCTCGCGCCAGATATTTTCTGCTTCGTCTTTCTTGCCTTGCGCCCATAACACTTCGCCGAGATGCGCGGCGATTTCAGGATCCGGCCGGCTCTCGTAGGCGCGGCGTAAAAATTCGACGCTGCGATCGAGGTTGCCTTTACGGTAATGAGCCCAACCCATGCTGTCCATGATGAATGGGTCATCGGGCGATAGTTTGAGCGCGGTTTCGATGAAACCGATCGCCTCCTGAGCGCGATCCGTCCGGTCGGCCAGCGTGTAACCGAGCGCGTTGTATGCGTGCGCATAGTCCGGCTTCAGTTCGATCAGTTTGCGCAGATTCAACTCAAGCACGTCCAGGCGATTGATTTTGTCGGCGGCCATGGCGAGGTCGTACAGCAATTCGGGCGATTCAGGCTGCTTCAGAAGTGCACGCGCCAGAACATCGTAGGATTCCTGATACGCCGTCGCCTCGCGCAGCAATTGCGCCTCAGCCTGCACGAGCTGCACGCGCTGCTGCGGAGTTTGCGGATCGATTTCGTGCAGGAACTGGCGGGCTTCGGACAACTTGTCGCGCTTTGCCAGCAACCCGGCGATACGTATCTGCGCCGGCAAATATTGTTCTCCGTCATGCACGCTCGCATACCACTGGCGCGCGCGGTCGTAGCGCTTGGCTTCTTCGTTAATCTGGCCAAGATAGAAGCGCACGACGTCGGGCTCGCGGTATTGCAGTTCCAGCACACGCGTCAACTGTGCTTCGGCAGCGTCGTAATCCTTGAGCTGCATGGACAATAAACCGATCGCCAGCGCGACGTCGGGGCTGTTCGGATGATCGGCGGTCAGGCGCTGGAATTCGGCTTTGGCCTCGGCGTATTTTTTCTCTCCGGACAATAGCCGCGCGTAATTCAGCCGGACTTCCTTGGCTTTCGGATAGGCCTTCAGATATTGCTCAAAAAAAGCCAGCGCAGCGGCGTCCGACTCGCGCTGCAAGATCTGCCCCTGGAACAGCGCCGCCAGCTCCCAATCCGGGCGCAGCCCGGATGCCGTGCGCACTCTGCCTAGCGCAAGGTCGTACTTGCCCGCGTTATAAGCGGCCTGGCCGACGGCGAATTCGACCTCGGCGACTCCCGGATGCAGTTGGCCTAGTTCCTGAATCAGCTTCAGAATCTCTTCCTTATCGGCGTGTTTTGCGAGCAGGCCGTTCAACTGCAGGAACAACTGGCCGAGATTTTCGGCGTCGGAATTCAGCAGTTTCTGCAAATACGGCTTTGCCGCTTCGAGATTGCCCGAATTGACGAGTAGCGCAGCGATCGTCTGCGCCGCGTTGACGGATTCAGGTTCCGCTTCGATCCAGATTTGCGCGGCTTCGAGCGCAGCGTCGGGTGAGCGCGAGAAAATTGCAATTTCGGCGGCGCGCTGGGCCAATCGCGGGTCGCGCGTTTCGCGCGCCATTTCGAGATAAGTGCGCGTCGCAAGATCGAAGCGGCCCCGCTGGCCGGCGATTTCCGCGAGCAAAAATCGATAGAGCGTCTGCTCGTCGAGATCGCGCCCCGGAAGCGCGCGGGCATCCTGCGGGATTTCGACAGGTGTTTTCGCCGCCCCCTGTTCTGCGGCAACCTTTATCGCGTCGGAATCGGCGGGAGCAACCGGCTGCTGCGCACATGCGGTCAGCAAGCCGGCGAGAATTAGCAAGGCTGAAACTGACGGAGGCTTCGCTCTGGCGGAAAAACCAGAAACCGCATCGGGGCACTGCGCAGCCTGATCGGCGTGGAGGTGACAATTACGGCTCTTAAACATAAACATCCCTACGGTTCTGTTTCGGTGCGCCTTGAAGATGAGCGTATGCTCGGTACCGTATCGGGCTTAGAAGCCGTAAATGCCGGCGGGTTCTTTTTAATCGAGGACATATTAGGTATATTTGACCCGCCCGACAAGCAGGCGTGACGAGCACTCGCCTCTCGCAATTGCTGTGCGTTGCTCGCGTCGCCCTCGCCTAACCTATTCCAAGCGCCATACCGCCATTCCGCTCGCCGCCCGCTTTGACCGGACCCGATCTCACTGTCTTCGCCGAAAAACTGAGTCGCCAATACCGCGCGCATGCGGCGGTTCGCGACGTCAACCTGGAACTTCGGCGCGGCGAAGTACTTGGATTCCTCGGGCCGAACGGCGCCGGAAAATCGACGACCATGCGCATGTTGACCGGCAATCTGGCGCCTAGCGCTGGGTCGGTGCGGATTTGCGGGATCGATCTGACAACGCGGCCGGTCGCCGCCAAGATGAAGCTTGGCTATTTGCCGGAAACACCACCGCTGTACCGCGATCTGACCGTGGATGAGTTTCTTCAGCTCGCAGCGCGGCTGCATCGCGTCGCCGCAACTCGCGTCGGTCAGGCCGTGGATCGGGCGAAACAGCGTTGCGGTCTATCCGAAGTCGGTCGCCGGATTATCGCTACGCTCTCCAAGGGCTATCAGCAACGCATCGGCATCGCGCAAGCGATCGTCCACGAGCCGCCAGTCGTGATTCTCGATGAACCAACGGTCGGGCTGGACCCGAACCAGATTCGCGAAATCCGCGAATTGATACGCGAACTGGGGCGCGAGGCGAGCGTCATTCTGTCGACCCACATCCTGCCGGAAGTCGAGGCGGTCTGCGATCGCGTTCAGATCATGCATCGCGGTCACGCCGTCTTCAGCGGTAGCATCGCCAGCCTGAAGCAGTTGCGCCGCGTGGGCGGTATCGAGATCGCGCTGCGCACACCGCCTGCGCCCACTGATATCGCCGACATCCCAGGGGTAGCAGGCGTAGACGTCTTGGGCGACGGCGTTTTCCGGATTTGTCATGAGCCCAGCGCCGACCCTACCGATGCCATCCTGGGGCGCGCCGTCGAACGGAGGTGGGGTCTGTTTCGGTTGACATCGGCCGAAACCAGCCTGGAGCAGGTGTTCTCCGAACTGACCCAGGGGGACGCCGCCGCGTGACCAATCCGGCTGGAAACTGCGACGCAGAATCGAGCGCGTTGATCTTGGGGAGGGCGTCTGCGGGCTTCGCCCCCGCCTCGATCGTGTACTTCCCGAGTCATAACAAAGCCTCCGCATATCGAACAGCGGCGGTACGTCGGACAGCAGCGCTGTCAGGCGCCGCTTTTCCGCAACGCGCGGCTAGCCGTTTCATGTCATTTCGCTAATGCTCGCGCTCGCCGCCAAGGAATTGCGCGCCCTGTTCGTCGCGCCGCTCGGCTGGGTGGTGCTGGCGCTGCTGCAGATTATCCTCGCCTGGATTTTTCTGGCGCGGCTCGATGTTTTCCTGCAAATCCAGCCGCAACTCAGTCAGCTGCCAACTGCGCCGGGGGCGACCGAAATCATTGTGATGCCTTTGTTCGCCGCTGCCGCAGGCGTTCTGCTGATGGCCGTTCCGCTGCTGACCATGCGCAGCATTGCCGAAGAGCGCCGGCAGCAGACCATGGCTTTTCTGCTGTCGTCGCCGCTGTCGATGACGGCCATCGTCCTCGGCAAATTCCTCGGGCTCATGGCTTTTTTGCTGATCGTTGTGGCACTTGCCGGCGCCATGTCGTTAACCCTGTTCGCCGGGGGAACCATGGACATTGGCCTACTACTGGCGAACTTGCTCGGCCTCGTGCTGCTGAGTGCGAGTTTTGTCGCCGCCGGAATCTACGTTTCGTGCCTGACTGCGCAACCGGTGGTGGCCGCAATCGGCGCCCTGGCGCTTCTGGTCGGACTCGCGCTGATCGATTTTTCGGTCAGCGATCCGCGAAGCCCGCTGCATGTTTTCTCCCTACTCAGGCATTTCGGCGGCTTCAACAAGGGCGTTCTCGACACCGCGGACATCGCCTTCTGCCTTCTTTTCGCGATCCTCTTTCTCGTGCTCGCGATCCGTCGCCTGCACGGCGAACGGCTGCGCGGCTAAAGCATGCCCGAATCAAAACAGCAGCGAGGCGTGCAACGGGTCGAACGAAGGCGGCGCGCGCAGCACGCGCTGCGCGGGGCCGCGTTGACCCTGCTATTCGTATTCCTGATCGGTGCGCTTGCGCTATTGGCCGATCAGCACCGGCTGCGCTGGGATATTACGCAAAACGCCCGCAATACGCTGAGCGCGGAAACCCGCAACATCGTGCAGCGGCTCGATGGCCCTATCGATATCACGGCTTACGCCGCGCCCGGCCAGGACGCTCGCCTCGGCGATTTGCGCAAGCTGATCGGCGATTTCGTCGCGCCGTACCAGGCAGCGAAGCCGAACATCGAGCTGCGCTTTGTCGATCCGAAAGCCGAGCCGCAGGCGGCGAGCGCAGCCGGCGTCAAGGCCAATGGCGAGCTCGTCGTGCAATACGGCCAGAAAAGCGAGCATCTGACGACCTTTACCGAGCAGGCGCTGACCAATCTGCTGGTCCGTCTCGCGCGCTCGCAGGAGCGCCTGGTCACGTATCTGGATGGCCACGGCGAACGCAAATTGAATGGCGTCGCCAACCACGATCTCGGCGAATTCGGCAAACAGCTCGAGGCCCGCGGCTTCAAAACAGCCGCCCTGAATCTGAGCCTGGCGCAGGAAGTCCCGGACAACGTCGCCGCGCTCATCATCGCCAGCCCGCGCGTCGATTTGCTGCCGGCCGAAGTAACGAAGCTGAACAATTACATAGCGCGTGGCGGCGCTCTGCTGTGGCTGATCGATCAGGAACCGCTGCATGGATTGGAAGCTGTCGCCGAACGACTGCAGCTACGTTTGACCGAGGGCATCGTCGTCGATCCGGCGGCTGCGGAGTTGAATGTCGAGGCGACCATGGCAGTCGGCTCGACAATCAGCTCGGAATTCGGCAAGCATCCGGTAACACGCGATTTCACGCTGAATACGGTGTTTCCGTTCGCGCGCCAGATCGCGACCGAAACAGGAGCGGCCTGGCAGACAACACCGCTGGTGCAAGTCGCGCCGCGCGGGTGGCTCGAAACCGGCGCGCTCGATCAGACCATCAGCTTCGACGCGGCGAGCGATAAGCCCGGGCCGATTATCGTCGCCATGGCCCTAAGCCGCCCGCTGGGCGAGCAGCAGAAGCAGGAGCAGAAGCCAAAGCCGGGGCAGGAACAGCGCATCGCGGTCGTCGGCAGCGGGCACTTCCTGGCCAACGCCTACGTCGGCCTCGGCGGCAATCTGGAGATTGGCGTCAACCTGATCAACTGGCTCGCGCGCGACGACAATCTGATCGTGATACAGCCGCCGGCTCGTATCGACAGCGATCTGAACCTCGCGCGCACGGCGCAAGTCGCCATCGTCGTTATTTTTCTGATCGCGCTGCCGCTGGCGTTTCTGATTGCCGGGGGTGTGATTCGCTGGCGCAGGCGAAGGGGCTAGGATTCAGGGGTCAGGGGTTAGGGGTCAGTAAGAACCGCACCCAAAACCAACTCGCCCTGGCCCTGACCCCTAGCCCCTGACCTTTGTTCTCAAATGCCCGAGCTTCCTGAAGTCGAAATCACGCGCCGCGGCCTGGCGGCGGCGCTTTCGGGGCAACGTATAACCCGCGTAGTGATCCGCAATGCCGCTTTGCGTTGGCCGATTCCGCAACAGCTTCCAGTGGTGCTGGTCGGCAAAACCATTCGTGAGGTCAGGCGCCGCGCCAAGTATTTACTGCTCGATTGCGGTGACGGCGCGCTTATTCTGCACCTCGGCATGACGGGCAGTCTGCGCATTCTGCCGGCGGCTTGCGTCGCGGCGGCGCACGATCACTTCGACCTGGTTGTGGAAAACGGCGTGATGATGCGGCTGCGCGATCCGCGGCGGTTCGGCGCTGTGCTGTGGCAGGACGGCGGGCGGGGCGACCGGCGGGACGATGATGCGCTCGCGCATCCGCTGCTCGCTGGCTTAGGGCCCGAGCCCTTATCCGATCAGTTCAACGGCGCCGTACTCTACAAGGCGACGCGCGGCCGCACCGCCAGCATCAAAGCCTTGCTGCTGGACAGCCACATCGTCGCCGGCGTCGGCAATATTTACGCGAATGAGGCGCTATATGCCGCTGCCATTCGCCCGAGTACGCCAGCCGGGCGGTTGTCCCGTCCGAGATGCGAACGACTGGCCATCGCAGTAAAACAGACGCTTGAAGCGGCGCTCGCGGCCGGGGGCAGCAGTCTGCGCGACTACGTCGCGAGCGACGGCGAACCCGGTTGTTTTCAGCTGCAATACGCAGTTTATGGCCGCGCCACCCTGCCGTGTCTGCACTGCAGTTCGCCGGTCCGTGCGCTACGCATCGGCCAGCGTTCGACCTTTTACTGCGTACGCTGTCAGAGATAAGCCCTTGCGCCGCCGGAGGTTTATGCTAAAGTTCAAGTAACCCAAGTAACAGACGGTTTATGAGGACTTATGCAGCATCTGGTCGCTGATTTACAGGCCTACAGCGCATGGCGCGTCGGCCTGTCGGACAGCATTGCCGCGCATCGGGACTGGTTACACGGGCAGGAGCTCGACGACGCGCACATCAACGTGCGCATCCAGCGGCTGCTTGACCGCTTGTCTGACGACAAGCTGAACATCGCCTTCGTCGCCGAATTCTCGCGCGGTAAAACGGAGTTGATCAACGCGATCTTCTTCGCCGATTACGGCCAGCGCCTGCTGCCGTCGCGCGCCGGCCGCACCACCATGTGTCCGACCGAGATTTTGTATGACGAGACGCGCGCGCCGGTGATCGAGCTTTTGCCGATCGAAACGCGCGCCAACGCGATCAGCACAACCGAGTACAAGCGCAAACTGGAAGCCTGGCATCGCGTCCCCCTCGATGTGAATTCTCCCGACTCGATCCTCCAGGCGTTTCACGAAGTCAGCCTGACGCGCCGCGTGACCGTGCAGGTGGCGAGCGAGTACGGCCTCTATCACGAGGGCAACACGGACGACGCGCTGCTCGTCGACGCCTCTGCGACCATCGAAATTCCTCGCTGGCGGCACGCGATCATCAACTTTCCACATCCGCTGCTGAAGGAAGGCCTGGTGATTCTCGACACGCCGGGCCTGAACGCGATCGGCTCCGAACCCGAACTGACGCTGAACCTGCTGCCGAACGCGCACGCCGTGCTCTTCATTCTCGCCGCCGACACCGGCGTGACCAAAACCGACAGCGACATATGGCGAAACCATATCGCCAATCTGCAAGGCCGCAAGAAAGGCCGCATGGTCGTGCTGAACAAGATCGACGGCTTGTGGGATGAACTGAAAACGCCGGCCGAAATCGAGCAGGAAATCGCCAAACAGGTCAAATCGACGGCGGCGCTGCTCCACGTCAACACCAGCCAGGTGTTTCCGGTTTCGGCGCAGAAAGCAATGGTCGCCAAGGTTCGCAAGGACGCCAACCTGCTGGCGAAAAGCCGCATTCGGCTGCTCGAAAAAGCGCTGTCCGATTACCTGATTCCGGCCAAGCAGGAAATCGTCCGCGAAACGATTTATGGCGAGGTCGACGATCTCTTGAACAATACGCGCTCGCTGCTCGACGCACGGCGCAGCGCTGCACGCCAGCAGCTCGAGGAGTTGTCGGCGCTGCGCGGCAAGAACAAGGACCTGATTGCGCACATGATGCAGAAGGCGCAAAAGGAAAAGGACAGCTTCGACCAGGGCCTGCAGCGCTTTCAGGCGGTACGCAGCATCTTCTCGCAGCACACCAACACGCTGCACAGCTATCTCGGCATGGACGCGCTGAAGGCCGAAGTCGAGCGCACGCGCACAGCGATGCACAAAAGCCGCTTCAGCAAAGGCATGCGCGAGGCGATGACCCAGTTTTTCTCGACTGTCAGCCAGAATCTGTGGAAAGCGACGCGCCAGGTCGGCGAAATCCTGGAAATGATGGACGCGATGTACAGAAAGTTCAGCCACGAGCACGGCATCAGCCATGTCAGTCCGATGTTATTTTCGACGGCGAAGTACCTGCGCGAAATCGAGCGCCTGCAGAACAGCTACAACAAGCACTTCAACACGACGCGAACCATGCTGATCAACCGCAAATCGACGTTGATGCACAAGTTTTTCGAAACACTCGCCAACCGCGTCATCTATACCTTCGAGATCGCGAACCGCGACGTCGAGAATTGGCTGACGGCGGTCATGACGCCGATGGAAACGCGCATGCGCGAACATCAATCGCAACTGCGTCGCCGGCTCGACAGCATTCAGCACATCCACGCGGCAACCGATTCGCTCGAAGAACGCATCACCGAACTCGAGCAGAACACGATCGACCTGAACCGGCAGCTTAGCGAAGTTGGATTCCAGCGGGTGAAGCTGAGTGCGGCGCTCGAGATCGGGGATAAGCGGCAGGAAGCGGCTTAGTTTAGCGCGTTACAAACAACGTTCGATTCTATTTAGCGAGCGTCGACTCAGAGGCACCCGCGGGATTGGCGGCAATCAACGCCAGATATTTCTGCTGAAGCTGCTCTTTGGTCTCGACGACCATCGGGTTCAGCGGAATGCAGTCGACCGGGCATACTTCCACGCATTGCGGCGTCTCGTAGTGGCCGACGCATTCTGTGCAAAGCTTCGGATTGATCACATAAATCTCTTCGCCCTGCGCGATCGCGCCGTTCGGGCACTCAGGCTCGCACACATCGCAATTGATGCATTCGTCGGTAATCATCAAAGCCATAACAATTGTCCGGTTCAGTCTCGAGCGTTAGGTTTTTCGGCGATCATGGTGAATCTTGGCGTTCAGCTGCGCGCAAATCATCGGGTCGACGAAATCGCTGATGTCGCCGCCGAGCACCGCAATTTCACGCACCATGGTCGCCGAAATGAACATGAATTGATCGGACGGCGTCAGAAACAGCGTTTCGACCTCGGGAAAAAGTTTGCGGTTCATGCCGGCCAACTGGAATTCGTAATCGAAATCCGAAATCGCGCGCAGGCCGCGCAATATGATATTGGCGCGATGCTCGCGCAATAAATCGAGCAGCAAGCCGGCGAACCCGACGACTTCGACGTTCGGATGGCGGGCGAGCGCGGCTTTGGCCATTTCGACACGCTCATCCAGGGAAAAAAACGGACGTTTGTTGCGGCTGTCGGCGATGCCAACGACGACGCTGTCGAATATATTCGCCGCGCGCCGCACCAAATCCTCGTGACCGCGAGTCAGCGGATCGAAAGTGCCAGGGTAAACCGCCTTATTTAGCATGCTCGGTTAACATCGTTGATCAGCGCCATATTCGCCATATTCATAAAGCCGGCCCAGTAGTTGGTAATGCACGCGACCTGCCCGACTGCTGCGAACCGCCGTCCAGCCCTCCGGCGGCACCAGCGGTCGCGGGCTTTCGACATAGACTAGGCCATTCCTGGAAAGCCGCGCCATCAGCAACGGCAAAAGCTGCGGCGAAAGATCGGAATCGAACGGCGGATCGAGAAAGACGCAATCGAATGCCTCGCGCACATCCCGTAAAAACCGCGGCCCGTCGCCGCGCACGATTTCGACGCCTGTCGCCTGCAACCT
>JACMKV010000178.1 GCA_014379915.1 Burkholderiales bacterium | reverse complement strand
GATAGTTGGGATCTGTGGCGCGAGCCCCTGATGGAATTCGATCAGGTCGCGCTGAAACGCCACATACGCAGCCATTCACGGCGTGCGAAATCGCGCATTCTTTTTAATCGCGAAAAATTCAGGAGGCGCAATGAACGCTTGTACGACAGCGCAACGCTACGGGACCTTGATCGGAAGGATTCTGCTCTCGTTGATATTCGTGATTTCCGGATTCAGCAAAATCGCCGGCTTTGCCGGGACCGCCGGCTACATGTCGAGCAAGGGCCTGCCGATGGTCGAAGTGCTGCTGGTTCTGACCATCATTATCGAGCTCGGCAGCGGGCTGATGATATTGCTCGGCTGGAAAGCGCGCTGGGCGGCGCTTGCGATCTTCCTGTTCGTGATTCCGGTGACGCTGATTTTTCATGCGTTCTGGGCGGTCGATCCGGCGCAAACGCAAATGCAGTTCAATAATTTCATGAAGAACGTCGCGATCATGGGCGGCATGCTCTACATCATCGCGTATGGCGCCGGGCCCTTGAGTCTGGACAGGGAAAGCCATGGGCGCTGATCGCCCTGCCGATAAAACAGCGTCGACTTCAGTCGCCATCGATGCGCTGATTGCGAAGCGCTGGAGCCCGCGCGCTTTCGATCACGCAAAGCCGGTTTCGCATGCGCAGCTGATCTCCTTGTTCGAGGCTGCGCGCTGGGCCCCTTCGTGCTTTGGCGACGAACCCTGGCGCTATATCGCGTGGGATCGCGGACGCGACGAGGCGGGCTGGCAGAAAGCGTTCGCTTGTCTGTCGCCGGGCAACCAGCAATGGGTAAAGAATGCGCCGCTCCTGCTCGCGTCGATCGCCGGCAGCGAGTTTTCGCAGAGCGGCAAACCCAATCGTTGGGCCCAGCATGATACCGGCGCCGCCAGTGAAAATCTTGTGCTGCAAGCGGCCTCGCTGGGGCTCGCCGCGCACCAGATGGGCGGCTTCGACAAGGAAAAGCTGATTGCGGCGTTTGGCATCCCAAGCGGATTCACGCCGATGGCGATGATCGCGATCGGCTATCAGGCGAGCCCGGATCTGCTGCCGCCTGATTATAAGGCGCGCGAACTCGCTTCGCGGACCAGAAAATCGCTCGGCGAGAAATTTTTTGAAGGTGAGTGGGGCGCGCCGATGACTATGACTGGTCTGCCCGACTAAGGAGATTCCATGCATCCCGACAGCTTGAGTCTGGCGCCCAAAGTCGAATGGAGCCGGCGTGAATTCGTGACGACGATGCTGGCAAGCGGCTTTGCGCTCGCCGTGCAGCCGGTCAGCGCGCGAACCATCACCACCGACAGCGCGGGATTGACGGCCGGCGAAGTGGAGATAGCGGTCAGCGATGGCAGCATCCCCGCCTATCGCGCGATGCCGGAAACGGGCAAAGGCTTCCCCGTCGTGCTCGTCGTGCAGGAAATTTTCGGCGTGCACGAGCACTTGAAAGACGTCTGCCGACGCTTTGCCAAGCTCGGCTACCTCGCCGTCGCGCCGGAGCTTTACGCGCGGCAGGGCGATGTGTCCAAGTTTTCCGGAGTCGACGAAATTCTGCGCAAGGTCGTGAGCCAGGTTCCCGATGCGCAGGTCATGGCGGACCTCGATGCTGCGGCTGATTGGGCGGCGAAGACCGGTAAAGGCGACGCGGCGCGGCTCGGCATCACCGGATTCTGCTGGGGCGGCCGCATCGTATGGCTTTACGCTACGCATAATCCACAGCTGAAAGCGGGCGTCGCCTGGTATGGCCGTCTGGTCGGAGATCGCAGCGAGCTGCAGCCACGCTATCCGATCGACGTTGCCGGTTCCTTGAAGGCGCCGGTGCTGGGTTTGTATGGCGGCAAAGATCAGGGTATTCCACAAGAGAGCGTGCAGCGCATGCGCGCCGCGCTGGGGGCAGCCGATAGCCGGTCGGAAATCGTTGTTTATCCCGATGCGCCGCATGGTTTTCATGCCGACTATCGTCCGAGCTACACAAAGGATGCGGCGCAGGATGGCTTCAGGCGTTTGCAAGACTGGTTCAAGCGCTTCGGCGTCGCATGAGATTTCCGAGTGCTCTGTCCCCAGGAAGGAGGAAAAACCAACCACCTCGGCGCTTCGCGTCGGCCCCTCCCTGGAAAGGCGGGGAGGGAATGAGGAAGTTTTTGCCATTGCGCCGCAACTCTTTCCCCTCCTCTCCGAGGAGGGGCGTCACGCAGGGGAGGGTGGTGTGTCCTGGTAAAGCCAAAGCACGCTCTGACCGGATTTCTGTCAGCAAAGATAGCTTCTTCTCGCTATGCATTTTGCATAATGTAGTATCAGAGTAGTCGCTCGAGCTTTCAAGTTTCGCTACCCTCTCCCAGTGACGCAACCGTTAAGTTCGCGTGATGGGGACGTGATCTGTGCCTTCGATAATGCGTACAGATGCAGCGGTAACGATTGCCGCCAAGCGTCGAAGCGCAGATTGACGCATTCAATCAACGAGCACAGGAGCAGCAAACATGAGCAAGTCAAACACGTTCAATCTGGTTCGCAGCGCAGTCGCCGCGTTGTTCATTTCCGGCTTAGCCGCCGGCTCGGCGCAAGCCGCGCATGAATCGAGCTGGATCTTCCCGCACTTCGCCATCACCGATGGCACGACGGCGCCGGCCGAATCCGTAGCGCAGGACAGCAAGGCGCCGCCGAGAGACAAGATGATGGTCAAGGCTGCGCCGCAGCAACCTGAATCGTGGACGCGCTTGCTGGTGTCCGATGGCGGTGCCTGATAGTTGGGTCGTTCAAGGCCACGTGCCGCCTGGTCGTTGGATCAGGCGGCGCCGCGATCGGCGATAGCGCCGCGGCGAGTCGCAGTTTTATCGGTTAGAATTCCAGACCTTTTTTGAGTCTGGATCATGGCAGAGCAAGCGAGCGTAGTGCTGGTGCACGGCCTGTGGATGAAGGGCGTGGTGCTGGGTTTGCAGCGTCTGCGCATCGCACGCCGCGGCTTCGATGCCCGCATATTTTCATATGCATCGATGCGCGACACGCTGCAGGAAAACGCCGCGCGACTTTCCGAGTTCGTTTCGGCGTTACCGGCATCAAAGGTACATCTGGTTGGACATAGTATGGGCGGCCTGGTGATACTCGACATGTTGAACCGTACGACGGTCGATTCGCGCATCGGGCGCATCGCGCTGCTTGGCACACCTTGCGCTGATTGTCATGCGTCACGGCGGCTCGCTTTATTCAGACTCGGGAAAAAGATTTTGGGGCGCAGCATGCCAACCGAGCCGCTGGCGTGGAGCGCCGGCAAACACGAGGTCGGCGTGATTTCCGGCACGCGCAGTTTCGGTCTAGGCCGCGTGATCCGCGACGTGCCGCAGCCGAACGACGGCGTGATTGCCGTGGCCGAAACCTTGCTGCCCGGCATGCGCGATCAGTTGTCTCTGAGTGTCTCTCACTCGGAAATGCTGATTTCGGCGGAAGTGGCAAAACAGGTGTGTGCTTTCCTGCAACGCGGCAGCTTCTTGCATTGAATTCCGGACCGGTTTAGAGTCCGCCGATCCACTTTTCGGTTTAAATTACCAAGCCCATGCGTTTGATCCCAAAGAAGTTGCATGCCAGGCATCTTGCCATCGCGGCAAGCGCGGCGGCAGTTCTTGTCATCGCCGGATGCGCTAATCTTGGCTACTATTTCCAATCGGTCGGCGGCCAGTGGCAGCTATGGAGCCGCGAGCAGCCGATTGCCCGCCTGCTCGACGATCCGAACATCGCGCCGCCGCTGAAGCAAAAGCTGCAGGCGGTGGTCGAGATACGTGATTTCGCCAGCGACGAACTCGGGCTGCCGGACAATGGCAGCTATCGCTACTACGCCGATCTCGAACGTCCATTCGTCGTGTGGAACGTGTTTGCAACGCCGGAACTATCGATTGAGCCTATCGAGTGGTGTTTCCCGGTAGCCGGCTGCGTCAATTATCGCGGCTATTTCTCGAAAGAAGCCGCTAACCAGTTTGCCGCAGAGTTGCAGCAGAAAGGCTACGACGTTTTTGTCGCCGGCGTTCCGGCCTATTCGACCTTGGGCTGGCTGAACGATCCGGTGCTGAACACATTCGTCAATCATCCGGTTCCCGAAATCGCACGCCTGCTGTTTCACGAACTCGCGCATCAGGTCGTCTATGTTTCGGGCGATACGACGTTCAACGAGTCGTTTGCGGTCGCCGTCGAACAGGAGGGCTTGCGGCGCTGGTTTGCCGCGCGCGGTACCGCGGCGCAACGTGCGGAGCACGAACGCCTGCGGGCCAAGAAAAAGGATTTCGTCGCGCTGATTCTCAAGTATCGCAGTTTGCTTGAGGAAATTTTCGCATCGCAAAAATCGCCGATCGAGCAGCGTGCGGCCAAAGTTCGGACCCTGGATGCGCTGCAAGCCGAGTATCAGCAGTTGAAAAGCGCATGGGGCGGATTCAAAGGTTACGACTGGTGGTTCGCGCAGCGGCCGGGAAACGCGCAGCTGGTATCGGTTGCGACTTACACGCAACTCGTCCCGGCGTTCCAGCGTTTGCTGGCGAGCGAGAGCGGCGACCTCGAAGATTTTTATGCCGCGGTAAAAAGCATCGGCGAGCTCGAGCCCGAAGCCCGCCTCGCGCGCCTGAATAGCCTGACCGAAACACGCGCCAGCCTGACGCGCTAGTGGACCGTAACAGATGCTATTGCACTGTGTGGTCCCCAGAAGGCAGGGGCCCATGCCCCTCGATCAAGCTTTCGAGGGCAAGCTTTG
>JACMKV010000177.1 GCA_014379915.1 Burkholderiales bacterium | reverse complement strand
CCTGTTCGAACATATCGCGCACCCGCGCCGCGCCGACACCGACGAACATCTCGACGAAATCGGAACCCGAAATGCTGAAGAACGGCACTTTGGCTTCGCCGGCAATCGCGCGCGCCAGCAACGTTTTACCGGTGCCCGGTGAGCCGACCATCAACACGCCGCGCGGAATGCGGCCGCCGAGCTTCTGGAATTTGCTGGGATCGCGCAGGAATTCGACGAGTTCGGCGACTTCTTCCTTCGCTTCCTCGCAACCGGCGACATCGGCGAACGTGACTTGATTCGACGTGTCGTCGAGCATGCGCGCGCGGCTCTTGCCGAACGAAAACGCGCCGCCGCGCCCGCCGCCCTGCATCTGGCGCATGAAGAATATCCAGACGCCGATCAGAAGCAGCATCGGGAACCACGACACAAAAATGTTCATCAACAGCGACGGCTCTTCCTCGGGCTTGGCCTCGATGATGACGCCATTCTTGAGCAGATCGGAAACCAGCCACGGATCGGACGGCGAATAGGTCGTGAAGCGCTTGCCGTCGGACTTGACGCCTTTCAGCACGCGCCCCTCGATGGTGACTTTCGCCACCCTTCCCTGTTTGACCTCTTCGATAAACTGGGAATATTCGATCGGGCTTTGCGCGGTCTGGCGGGTGCTGAACTGGTTGAACACCGTCATCAGCACGAGTGCAATCACCAGCCAGATAGCTACGGTTTTGATCATATTATTCAAGGTAACTCCTTCTGCATACTGCGCGAAAATCCAACCAGCCAATAACTGCGCCTGCTATCGTCACGACAAATTGGACGTTTTTTCGACTCCTTGCGAGTCTTTCACAGGCCATTTTACGACTCCATTCTAAACCTATTTCGAGGACAGCGGCAGTGCCGGAGCCGCCGCGGCAGCGACCGCCCGGCGGCGTTTCCCAAGCAGGTAAATCTCGTTGCTGCGCCCGCGCGATGCCTCCGGCTTTCGCGTGACAACCTCGGCAAACAGCGCCCTCATGCTGCGCAAAAATGCTTCAAATCCCTGCCCCTGGAAAACTTTGACTAGGAGATTCCCGCCCGGTTTCAAATAACTTGCGGTGATTTCCAAAGTGCGTTCGGCCAGCGCCATGACGCGCGCCTGGTCGACCAGGCCGATGCCCGAGATATTGGGCGAGATGTCGGATATTACAAGATCGACGCCGCGCGTACCGGTCGCCGTACGCAACTGCTGCATGACGTTGTCGTCGTCGTCAATGCTGCCCTGGATGAACGTCACATTCCGCAGCGGCGCCATCGGCAGCAGATCGATGGCGTAGACATGGCCGGATGATCCGACCAGTCCGGCGGCGATCTGCGACCAGCCGCCCGGGGTTGCACCCAGATCGACCACGGTCATGCCTTGGACGATTAACCGGTCGCGCTTATTGATCTCGATGAGCTTGAATGCCGCGCGTGACCGGTAGCCTTCGCGCTTCGCCTGCTGCACGTAAAAATCATTTACGTGTTCGCGCATCCACGCTTTGCTGGTTCGACTGCGCTTCACGGAGAAACAGGGCTGGAGAAACCGCTGATTAACAAGCTGTTGAAAAAAGTAGCGAGCGCAGCGCGCTGCCTGCGGGAGGAGCAGGATTCCACGCCGGGCAGGCGGGGATGCGACCCCGCAGGCGCGTATAGCGACCGCTATTCATCCGGCGCTTGGCAACCGTGGTGCGGCGGCATGGGAATACATGAGCATTTTGAGGCCCTGAGCAACGAAGTACTGGCAAGCGCAGTAGGTTTTCAACAGCCTGTTAGGCTTCGCGCTGCTTTAGCACTAGAATCAGACCGAGAACACTTTGAATCAAATACAAGCCGCTCGCGACGCCGTGCCAGGTCGCGAAGCGCTGCTTGAAGACGCTCTCCATCACCATGGACGGGAGCGCCTGCTGCCTGAGACTCGCGAGTATCGGCTGCACCCCGAATTGCGCGATGACCGCCAACACGAGCATGGCCAGCGTCGTCCAGAAAAACATTCGTTTAAGACAGCGCGCGGTAGCGAATCGCCCGATACAGCACCAGATATACGCTGCAGCCGATTCCGACGTACGCGATCAGGGTGAACATTTTACCGGCAAGCTGGCCGGCCAGCGCGCGGTCGGCAAGTTGCGTGAACAGCGACGGCGCGGCGATGTAGCCGATCGCCCACAGGCCACCGACCCACAAGGTGATGGCGACGAATTGCAGCCTGTCAGCCAAATGTTTCAACGGAAGAAGGACATTCAGCCGGAAGTGATGGAGCGCGGCAGGCGCAGTATACGCGAGACTAACCGGGATGAAGCAGGCACTCCAGATCAAGTAACCGTTAACCCCCTTTTGACCCACGAGGTTGCCGCGAAGCAGTAGTTCCAAATAGTCCGCACGGAAAAGGGGAATGGGATCGCCAGATCCCACCACCCGCCGGCGATCAATCGATCGCGAAATGGAAAGCGCTTTACCTGCACAATGCGACCAGGGCATTCGATATCACGCGCCACTCGCTCGATGAAATGAAAAAGGCGCGAGCAGAGTCGAGGGCGTCGAGCGGATGTGTTTTGAAGAGTTTCTGCGCCGGTGGCCGCGGGATTAACTCTTAAAGCAGGGTCAGGGATCAGGGCTCAGGGAATAGGAAATCAAAACAAAGCAGGGGATAGGGCAATCAAGCCGCTCCCCCAACCCGACTCCTCCCTGACCCTTGGCCCCTCACCCCTGACCTAATCCCTGTTCCCTGCCCCCTAAACATACTTCACGTCCCGTATCTCGTATTCCCTGATCCCGCCCGGCGCCTGCACTTCGGCAACGTCGCCCGACGATTTGCCGATCAAGGCGCGCGCCATTGGCGAACTGATCGAAATCTTGCCAAGCTTCAAATCAGCCTCGTCGTCGCCGACGATCTGGTAAGACACCACATCACCGCTTTCCACTTCTTCGAGTTCGACGCTGGCGCCGAACACACAGCGGCCATCGGCTTCGAGCGCCGCCGGATCGATGATCTGCGCGTTCGACAGCTTGGATTCGACTTCGATGATGCGGCCCTCGATGAAGCTCTGCCGCTCTTTGGCAGCCGCGTATTCGGCGTTTTCCGAGAGGTCGCCATGCGCACGCGCTTCGGCGATGGCGGCAATCACGGATGGGCGTTGTACGCTTTTCAGTTGCTGGAGTTCGGCGCGCAGCGATTCGGCGCCGGCCACGGTTAACGGAATCTTGTTCATTTCGTCGTTTACCAAATTAGGTGATTCATCTGCCGCCCTGCAGCGGAATTACGATGGGGCTAGGACCGCGCTCATGTCCTGTGCCGTTCGGCGTGATCCGCCTGTGTAACTGCTTGTGCAAAGTCTGCAAATCGTAAGGTTGCAGCTCGCCCATGCCGCGCATGCCGGCACAAGCAGCGCGCGCCCCCGCCAAAGTCGTGTAGTAGGTGATTCGGCCCTGCAAAGCCGCGTAGCGGATCGAATATGAATCGCGCACTGCAGCCCGCTTGTCTTCGACGGTGTTGACGATCAGCGAAATCTCGCCGTTCTTGATCATGTCGACGATGTGCGGCCTGCCCTCGGCAACTTTGTTGACCGCAATAACGGCAAGCCCTGCTGCCCCCAGGGTCGCTGCTGTCCCGCGCGTCGCGTACAAACTGTAGCCGAGCGCCGCCAGCGAACGTGCGATGTCGATCACGCGAGGCTTGTCGGAATCGCGCACACTGATGAAGACCCTTCCGGTGGCGGATAGTTTTTCACCTGCCGCAATCTGCGACTTGATGAACGCTTCGGCGAAAGTTTTGCCGACGCCCATGACTTCACCGGTTGACTTCATCTCCGGTCCGAGGAGGCTGTCGGCGCCGGGGAATTTAATGAACGGGAACACTGCTTCCTTGACACTGTAAAAAGCCGGTCGCGCCTCCTCCGTTATACCTTGCCCGGCCAGCGTTTTACCAGCCATGCAGCGCGCGGCGATCTTGGCTAACGGCCGCCCGGTCGCTTTCGACACAAACGGCACGGTACGCGATGCGCGCGGATTAACTTCGAGAACAAAAATCGTCTCGCCCTGGATCGCGAACTGCACGTTCATCAGGCCGACGACGTGCAGTGCCTTGGCCATCGCGATCGTCTGCCGCCTGAGCTCGTCCTGCGTCGCTACGCTCAGGCTGAACGGCGGCAGCGAGCACGCCGAATCGCCCGAATGCACGCCAGCCTGCTCGATGTGCTCCATGATGCCGCCGATGACGACCACGCTTCCATCCGACACGGCATCGACATCGACTTCGGTCGCGTCGTTCAAAAAACGGTCGAGCAAAACCGGCGAATCGTTCGATACCTTGACCGCCTCGCGCATGTAGCGCTCGAGTTCGCGCGGCTCGTGCACGATTTCCATGGCGCGTCCGCCAAGCACATAGCTCGGCCGCACCACCAGCGGATAGCCGACTTCGGCGGCAAGCTGCAGCGCCGACTGCGGGTCGCGCGCGGTGCGGTTCGGCGGCTGGCGCAGGCCGAGCTGCCGCAGCAGGCGCTGGAAACGTTCGCGGTCTTCGGCGCAATCGATCATGTCCGGGCTGGTGCCGATGATGGGCACACCGTTGTCATATAAATCCTGCGCGAGTTTCAGCGGCGTCTGGCCGCCGAACTGAACGATGACGCCGAGCGGCTTTTCGATGGCGACGATTTCCAGCACGTCTTCCAGGGTCAGCGGCTCGAAATACAAACGGTCGGACGTGTCGTAATCGGTCGAAACCGTTTCCGGATTGCAGTTGACCATGATGGTCTCGAAGCCATCTTCGCGCAGCGCCATCGCGGCATGCACGCAGCAGTAGTCGAACTCGATGCCCTGGCCGATACGATTCGGGCCGCCGCCGAGCACCATGATTTTTTTCCTGTTCGTCGGCCGCGCCTCGCATTCCTCCTCGTAGGTCGAATACATGTATGCCGTCTGCGTGGAAAACTCCGCTGCGCAGGTATCGACGCGCTTGTACACCGGCCGTATGCCAAATGCATGACGCTGATCGCGCACCGCCCGTTCCGTGGCGTTGAATAGATAGGCGAGCCGGCGGTCGGAAAAGCCTTTGCGTTTCAGCGCGCGCAGGGTTGCGGCGTCGATGTCGGCAAGCTTCTCATCGTCGAGCTCCATTTCGAGATCGACGATTTCCTTGAGCTGCGCGAGGAACCACGGATCGATATGCGTGAGGCGATGTACTTCTTCCAGCGTGAAGCCGTTTTCGAATGCATCGCCGACATACCAGATGCGGTCCGGTCCGGCTTCGCCGAGTTCTTTTTCGATGGTCTCGCGGTCGGTCGTGCGCTGGTTCAGGCCATCGACGCCGACTTCAAGTCCGCGCAGCGCTTTCTGCAGTGATTCCTGAAACGTGCGGCCGATCGCCATCACTTCACCGACCGATTTCATTTGCGTCGTCAGCCGCGTGTCGCTTTGCGGAAATTTCTCAAAAGCGAAGCGCGGGATTTTTGTGACGACATAATCGATCGTCGGCTCGAAAGACGCAGGTGTGAGGCCGCCGGTGATCTCGTTTTTTAATTCGTCGAGCGTGTAGCCGACGGCCAGTTTGGCGGCAACTTTGGCGATCGGAAAACCGGTGGCTTTCGAAGCCAGCGCCGAGGACCGGGACACGCGCGGATTCATCTCGATGACCAGCATTCGGCCGTTATCAGGATTGATCGCGAACTGCACATTCGAGCCGCCGGTATCGACGCCGATTTCGCGCAACACCGCGATGCTGGCGGCGCGCATGATCTGATATTCCTTGTCCGTCAAGGTCTGTGCCGGCGCGACCGTGATCGAATCGCCGGTGTGGATGCCCATCGCGTCGACGTTTTCGATCGCGCAGATGATGATGCAATTGTCATGGCGATCGCGCACCACTTCCATTTCGAACTCTTTCCAGCCGATCACCGATTCCTCGATCAGCAATTCCCTGGTCGGCGAGGCGTCGAGCCCGCGTTCGCAGATGGCCAGAAATTCCTCGCGGTTGTAGGCGATGCCGCCGCCGGAACCGCCGAGCGTGAACGACGGCCGGATGATGGTCGGG
>JACMKV010000176.1 GCA_014379915.1 Burkholderiales bacterium | reverse complement strand
GAACAGCGAGCTTTCCATGCTGCCGGCGCCGGAAGCTGTGCGTAGCGTCGATGCGCTGAAGGCAATACTGGTTGCGCGCGAGTATCACGAGATCGTCAGCTACAGTTTTGTCGACCGGGCGTGGGAATCGGACATCGCCGGCAATCTGGAACCAATCGCACTCAAAAATCCGATCGCGAACCACATGAGCGTGATGCGCAGCAGTTTGCTCGGCGGCCTGCTCGACGCGTTACGCCATAACCTGAACCGTCAGCAGGCGCGCATCCGCATCTTCGAACTCGGCCGCTGTTTCATCCGCAATGCTGATGGCATAGAACAGCCGGAGCGCGTGGCCGGCCTGTGTTACGGCAGCGCGTTTCCCGAACAATGGGGGGCGGAAGCGGGTGCCGTGGATATTTTTGACGTCAAGGCCGATCTCGCCGCGTTGTGCGCGCCATTGCCGCTGCGAACCGAAGCCGCGCAACGCAATGTATTCCATCCCGGCCGTTGCGCGCGCGTTTTTATTGGCGATAGCTTCGCCGGCTGGCTTGGCGCCTTGCACCCGAAGTGGCAACAACAATACGGACTGCCGCAGGCCCCCGTTTTGTTCGAGCTCGAATATACGTCACTTGCGGAGAAGACGCGGCCAAGGCATAGGGAAGTGCCCAGATTTCCAACCGTGCGGCGCGATCTCGCATTGCTTGTGGACGAGAAAGAGCCCGCGCAAATCGTAATCGACCGGCTTCGGCAAGTTGCTTCCGGAAAATCGGTCGAGTTTGAGTTGTTTGATGCGTATTGCGGCCAAGGCGTTGAATCCGGTAAAAAAAGTCTTGCGTTCCGCATATTATTACAAGATACTCAAAAGACCTTGATAGATGCCGAAGTCGACGCATTTATCGCGGAGATACTTCAGGTAGTAGGGGAGAAATTCGGCTATAAGTTGCGAATATAGGGGAATAACAATGACTCTAACGAAAGCAGAGCTTGCAGAACTGCTGTTTCAGAAAGTCGGTTTCAACAAGCGCGAAGCAAAAGACATGGTGGAATCGTTTTTTGAAGAGGTTCGCGCGGCGCTCGAAGGGGGGGAAGTCGTCAAGCTTTCGGGGTTCGGCAATTTCCAGTTGCGCAACAAGCCGCAGCGCCCGGGCCGTAATCCGAAAACGGGTGAGGAAATTCCGATAACGGCGCGCCGGGTAGTGACTTTCCATGCCAGCCAGAAACTAAAGGCGATGGTCGACAAGAGCTACCATGGAAACGAATCTTAAAGAGGTACTGCCGCCGATACCGGAAAAGCGCTACTTCACGATCGGCGAAGTCGGCGAACTGTGCGGCGTTAAGCCGCACGTGTTGCGCTACTGGGAACAGGAATTCGCGCAGCTGAAGCCGGTCAAACGGCGCGGCAATCGGCGCTATTACCAGCACCATGAAGTGCTTCTAATCCGGCGCATACGCGGATTGCTGTACGAGCAGGGATTCACGATCAACGGGGCGCGCCACCGTCTCGACGAATCCGAATCGAAGGCTGCAAAAAATGCCGCTTCCAAAAATCTGGGAATCCATGAAATCCGCGCGCAAATACAAAGCGTCATAGATCTGCTGCATCAAGAGTAAGAGCTTGTCTACGGACAAGCTCTAGGTTTCGGTCTGATATAATTCGAGCTTTCGGGGCGTAGCGCAGCCTGGTAGCGTACCTGCATGGGGTGCAGGTGGTCGGAGGTTCGAATCCTCTCGCCCCGACCAGTTTTCTTACTCATAATCCCGTTCGATTCTGCCAGCGGTTTTATTTACGCGGCGTACCCCGCATTTACCCAGTACTCGTTTAGCGCTCTTTTCGTCCGGTTTTCTGTTTTTCTGAACCGCGCTGCTTATCACTTCTTCGAAGCCCTCGCGTGTTGCCAGAGGCTGTTGCCGTTTTATGTCTTATTCGTCGCTGTTCCAGGTCGCCGCAATTGCCAGTTCAGCAGTTAAAAATCCTCGCCGTCAGCGCTGCTCAAGAATCGAATAATGCTTAAGCTTGTTCAAAGCAACAGGCTTGAGGTTCTCGCCGACAGTATGCTTGCAACATGGCCAGAGCCGGCAATTGACGACCTGCGGGCGCGGACGATCATCGTACCGAGCGCCGCAATCGCGCGCTGGCTCAAATACGCCATTGCCGATCGCCAGGGGATTTGCTGCAACGTCGATTTCCCCTATCCAGCGCAGTTTATTTGGCGCACGTTTGCGGAGGTGTTGCCCGGGATTCCCGCAACCTCGCCATTCGATATCGGCAGCATGGCGTGGCGTTTGTACGAGCGGTTCGGTGATCTAAACGGAGATCAGGCGCTAGCACCATTGCGCGCGTATCTTGATTGCGTCGATACACGCGGGCGCATGGACCTCGCCCGCCGCGTGGCCGGCCTGTTCGATCAATATCTGGTGCTGCGGCCCGATTGGCTGCAAGCCTGGCGCGAAGGTCGTCTGCTGGGCCTGGCTCCGCATGAGACCGAACGTTGGCAAGCGCAATTGTGGCGCGAACTGTTGAAGGGCATGGCAGGCGTCGAGCAACACCCGAAAGAAGCAGTCTTTGCCGAACTCGCCAGATTCCAGGCAAAAGGAACTGACTTATCGGCAATCTTGCCAGCACGAATACACGTGTTCGGCGTACCGCTTTTGCCGCCGCTCTACTGCGAAGTATTTTTGCGCCTGTCGCGTTTTACCGAAGTCGTGTTTTTCACGCTGAATCCATGCCGCGAATACTGGGCCGATATCGTTTCAGAACGCGATCTCGCCCGCATGGCGCTCGAGGATAGCAGCCGGGCCGAGTTTAGCGAGACTGGGCATCCGCTGCTCGCATCGCTCGGCCGGCAACGCCGCGACAACCTCGCCTTGCTGGTTGCGATGAGCGGGGAAGAAGGCGTCGCTGAGCAGGACGTATTCGTAACGCCCGCTGGCGGCACGCTGCTGCATCGCTTGCAGCGCTCGATTCTGCATCTCGATGACCTTGCCGCCAGCCAATGCATCGATCTCGGCGATGGATCGATCCGCATTCACGCCTGCCATAGTCTGACGCGACAGCTCGAAGTGCTGCACGACCAATTGCTCGATCGATTCGGAGCGTGCGGCGATCTGCGCCCGGCCGACGTCGTCGTGATGCTGCCCGACCTCGATGCCGCTGCGCCGGTTATCGATGCGGTGTTCGGCGCCGTTCCGGCACGGCGCTTCATACCTTACGCGATCACCGGCCGCCGGCGCGCCGACACGACTCCGCTGCTGCACGCATTTGCCACCTTGCTGACGCTTGGCGCTTGCCGTTTCGATGCGGCCACGATAGTCGGGCTGCTGCAAACGCCGGCCATCGCCCGGCGATTCGGCTTCAACGAATCCGAGCTTGAACAGCTTAGCGATTGGCTGCGCGAGACGGGAGTGAGCTGGGGGCTCGATGCGCAGCATCGACAAGCTCACGGTTTACCTGCCGAGACACGGCACACCTGGGCTGACGGTATCGCCCGGCTCTTGCTCGGCTATGCGCTGCCAGGCGAGGGCACGCGCACGTTCGCCGGCCTGCTGCCTTGCGACGATGTCGAGGGCAATCTCGCTTTGGCGCTTGGCCGGCTTGCGCGCGCCTTGTCCGAAATGAGTCAGCTCGCCGAGACGCTGCAAGCCGCCCACGGCGGCGCCGACTGGGAGCAGATTCTATACCGCATCATCCAGACATTTTTCGCGCCGGACGAGGCCGAGCACGCGGAGGTCGCGCATTTACGGCACGCTATCGCCGCCATTTTCGAAGAAGCGGCCGCGGCGGGGGTTTCGCAGTCGATCAGTATCGGAGTAATCGCCGATGCGATCGCGGCCCGTCTTGCCGCCGCCGCGCCCGGTGCGGTTCCGTCCGGTGCTGTCACCTTCTGCGGCATCGAAGCGCTGCGCAGCATCCCGCATCGCATCGTATGTCTGATCGGCCTCGACGATGGCGCATTTCCGCGCAATGCCGCGCCGCTGGAATTCGATTTAATGACGGCGCGGCCGCGTCTCGGCGACCGCGCGCGGCGCGATGACGATCGCGGTTGTTTCCTCGATGCGCTGCTTGCCGCGCGCGATGTTTTTTATCTCAGCTATAGCGGCCGCAGCCTGCGCGACAACGCGGCGCTGCCGCCCTCGATCGTAGTCGGCGAGCTGCTCGATTATCTCGGCCGCGGCTTTCCCGGCGGACGCGATGCGGCCATGCGCGAACTGGTCATCGAGCACCCGCTACAGCCATTCAGCGAGCGTTACTTCGAAGGTCGGCAACTTTTTTCGTACGCCGGCGAATACCTGGCAACGGCGCGCGCCGCGTCCGGCCCGATCGCGGAAAAAAGCGTGATTCGCGGTCTGTTCGATGGCGCGCTGCCGGCGCCGGGCGACGAGTGGCGGCGCGTCGAGCTCGACCAGTTATTAAGCTTTTTCAACCATCCGGTGAAATTCCTGCTGCGCGAGCGCCTGCGCATCGAGCTGCACGACGCCCAGGACGAGCTGCCCGCCGTTGAGCCGTTTGTGCTGGAACGGCAGGCGGGCTGGAAGCTGCGCGCACGTCTGCTCGCGATGAGCCGCCAAGGCCTCGCCGACGACGAAATCGCACGCGCGGCCAGCGCCGGTTCGGAGCTGCCGCACGCTTTCGTCGGGTCGGCCGTTCTCAAGCAGCAGCGCGAGCAAGTCGCGCAGTTCGCGGCGCTGCTCGAACGCTTCGAGCCGGCCGACCGATACGCGCCGTTATCGTTTGAATTCGATGCTGCCGGCATAACCGTGGCCGGCGTTCTCGACGGACTCGGTAAAGATGGCCTGTTCGGGTTTCGCCTCGCCAATCGCGCTGTATTCGATTTGCTCAATGCATGGTTGCGTCATCTCGTGCTCAACCACGTCAAGCCGCAAGGCGTCCAGACGATTACACGTTGGCTGACGCAGGATGTCCTGCTTACGTTCGCGCCGGTCACCGACGCAAAAGCGCTGCTCGACGCGCTGCTCGAACTCTACTGGCGCGGCTTGCAGTCGCCGTTGCTGTTCCTGCCGCGCAGTGCGCTTGCTCTGTTCGAAAAAAGAAGCGAATCGGCAGCGCTGACGAAGTGGGCTTCCGACTGGGGAACTTCGGAAAATGGCGATCCGTGGTACCGCCTGCTGTTCGGTGAGACGCGCGCCGACTTGCCCAACGAGTTCGAAGAGCTGGCGAAGCGCATTCTCGATCCGCTGTGGCAGCATCTTGATCAGACTGAAGTTGAAACGCTGATAATGATGTCCGTGCCAGCTGCCGCCGCAATAACAAGCGACGCATGAACGCCGTCGAAGAAATCATCGCACTGACGGCGCCGCTCGAACGCAGCAGTTTGATCGAAGCGAGCGCCGGCACCGGCAAGACATGGACGCTGTCGGGCTTGTTCGTGCGCCTGGTCGTCGAGAAGGCCTTGCCGGTCGAAGGCATTCTCGCCGTTACGTTTACACGCGCCGCGACGGCGGAATTGCGCGACCGGATTCGCCGCAAACTGCACGACACGTTCGAAGCCCTGAACGGCCGCGCCGTCGATGACGTGTTCTGCGAGCAACTCGCACTGCGCATCGCAAGCGGCGCCATCGACGTCGATACCGCCCTGGCAAAGCAGCGTCTGATCGCCGCGATGCGCGGTTTCGATGATGCCGCGATCTACACGATTCACGGCTTCTGCCAGCGCGTGCTTGGCGACCGCGCATTTTCCAGTGCAATGCCGTTCGATACTGAAGTCGTGACCGGCGCCCAGGAGGTCCTGAGCGAAATCGTCGCCGACTTCTGGCGTTCGCGCGTCGCATCCCCAGACATGGCGCAACTCGATGCAGCGGGCATTTCCGCGCACGAAGCTTTCGTCACCTGGCTGCTGCGTAAATCGATAACGCCCGCAGCGCTAGAAAATTGGGTGCGGCCGCTGCTCGGCAGACGCGAATTTCGCATCGACCGGACCGATGCCGAGCATTCAATTGCGCAGTTGGTGAGCTGCCTCGAGCATCGGACGATGTTGTCGCGGTTCTGGCTGGACCAGCGCTCTGCGATCGTTTCTCTGCTGGAAAATCACGATGGCCTCAATCGCAGCAAATATCGGAAAGCCTCAATCGTTCATTGGGCGGCGCCGATCGAAAGCTACTTGCTCGGACGCGGCGACGCGCATGCGTTGCCGGAAAAGTTTGGCAAATTTACCAGCGGCGCGCTCTCGCTCGCGGCTAACAAGGGCAAACAATCACCTGAGCATGCATTCTTTCAGATGGCCGAGGACTATCAGCAGGCGATCGCAAAACTGACCACGTGTTTCGCAGCGCACCTGCGCCAGCTCAAGCTCGAGCTGCTCGATTACGCGCGGACGGAATTGCGCGTCCGCATGCGCGAGCGCCGCGTGCAGACCTACGATGATTTGCTGATCAACCTGCACGAGGCGCTGCAGGGTACGCGCGGCGAAAGTCTGACAGCCGCGCTGCGGCAGCGCTATCCGGCCGCGCTGATCGATGAATTCCAGGATACCGATCCGCTGCAGTTCGCCATTTTCGACCGCGTCTACGGCAGTTCATCCGATGCTGCACTGTTTCTGGTCGGCGACCCAAAACAGGCGATCTACAGTTTTCGCGGCGCCGACCTGTTCACTTATCTGTCAGCCGGAGCGCGCTGTCAGCATAGACATGCGTTGACCGAAAGCCAGCGCTCGGCGCCGGCATTGGTGCAAGCGCTGAACGCCGTTTTCGCCGCGAGCAGCAATCCGTTTCGTTTCCCCGAAATCGCCTACGAAAAAATCTACGCGGCTGCCCGGGACCGCGCGGTCCTCTACGACTATGGGGACGATGCGAACGATGCGGAAGGTGAGGCAGCGGCAGAAAACCACGGCGACGGCGCGCCCCTGCGAGTTTTTTTGTGTGATTCGACGGCGGGCGGAAAGGAGTTGGGGAAGGGCGATGCAACACGCTGGGCGGCGCACACGACGGCCGCCGAGATTGCGCGCTTGCTCAACGGCGCGCAACGCGGCGCAGTGCGTCTCGGCGAGCGGCCGCTGGTTGCCGGCGACATCGCAGTGCTCGTGAACAGCCACCGTCAGGGCGCGTTGGTGCGCCGCGCGCTAAATGAACTCGGTGTTACCTGCGCAGATTACGCGAATCGCAGCGTATTCGCGTCCGACGAGGCCGAGCAACTCGAGCGATTGCTGCTCGCGGTGCAAAAGCCGCAGCGCGAAAGCGCTGTCCGCGCTGCACTGGCCTCCGACCTGTTCGGTTGTTCGGCTAGCCAGCTCGCGCATCTCGAAGACAACCAGCAGGAATGGGACGCGCGCCTGAATGATTTCGTGCGTTATCACGATGCCTGGCGCCAGGGCGGCTTCATGCGCATGTTTCGCCGCCTGATCAACGAGCAGCAGGTGGTCGCGCGGCTGGCCGCCTTTGCCGATGGCGAGCGGCGGCTCACCAACCTGTTCCACTTGGCCGAACTGGTAGACGCCCAATCCGGGCGGCTGCACGGCATGCAGTCACAGATCGCGTGGTTGTCGGGCAAGCGGCGCAACGCGGGTAGCGACGAAAGCGAAGAAGCGCAACTGCGCCTGGAAAGCGATGAAAACCTGGTGCAGATCGTAACCATACATCGCAGTAAAGGCCTCGAATACGCGGTCACTTTCGTGCCGTTCCTGTGGGATGCCAAAGCTCTGGCAAAGGAAGGCGGTATCGAAACAGCCGTGTTTTATCACGATCCCGACGATGGCTATCGCGCCGCACTGGACTTTGTGTCGGGGCGCCGCGATACCGCGATTCGCTGCGCGCGCGAGGAGGAACTGGCGGAAAAAATTCGCCTCGCCTATGTCGCGTTGACGCGCGCGAAAAACCGCTGCTATCTGTTCTGGGGACGCATCAAGCAAGCTGAATGTTCGCCGCTGGCATGGCTGCTGCACGACGTCGACGGTGATCCGCGACGCGGAACCGCGTTGCCGGACGACCGCCGAATCCGCAATCGCATCGAGGCGATCGCGGCGCAGGCAAAGGGTGCGCTTCGCATCATCGAACCCTGTATGCCATCGCGCCTGGGCGAACCTGCGCAAGCGCATGCGCGCGTGCTTGCGGCGCGTGAACTGCTCCAGCCCGTGCCGCAACCGTGGCGCCTGGCGAGCTTTTCGTCACTGCATCGCGCCGCCAGTAACGACGAACGTGAGGAATGGCGTGCGGAGACGCCCGACCATGATCAGACCGCCGCGATCGGACCAGCGAGTGGAATCCGGACAACGGCGCTGGTTCAGGCGGGCGGCGATCGCTTTGCCTTTCCACGCGGCGCCGCGGCCGGCGACTGTCTGCACAATATTCTCGAGCGGACCGATTTCTCGATGCCGATCGTGGACTGGCGGCCGGTGGTAAGCGTGGCATTGCGCCACGCCGGTTACCGCGAGACCTGGGCGCCCGAGCTATCGGCCTGGCTAAACGCCGTATTGCGCACGCCACTCGCGCAGGCCGATCCAGCGTTGACGCTCGCGTCACTGGAGCGCCGCGCGGTCCTGAAAGAGCTCGAATTTCATCTTCCACTAAATAGCGCAAATCCGGCTCAGCTCAGCAATCTCGCAGCACGGCACGCGATCGCGGTGCCCGCCCTGGCGCGCAGCGAACTCGATGGTTATCTGAAAGGTTATATCGATCTCGTGTTTCGCCATGATGGCCGCTTCTACGTGGCCGATTACAAGTCGAATTGGTTAGGCGCATCGGACGCTGATTACGCACCAGCGCAAATCGAAGCGGCAATGACGCGCGAGGGCTACCATCTGCAGTACCTGCTTTATTGCACTGCGCTGCATCGCTGGTTGCGGCAACGCATTGCCGATTACGAATATGAGCAGCACGTGGGCGGCGTCTTCTATCTGTTTTTGCGCGGCATGGAATCGGCTTGGCGGAATGCCGACGGCGCGCCGCGAGGCGTATTCCACTGCAGACCGCCGCAAGCGCTGATCGAAGCGTTCGACGCCGTGCTTGGCGGCAAGATCAAACCGGTCGCCAACTCGCGATGAACGCGCGGCTTCCCCGACTCGCACCCGCAACCCTGGTTGCCGATCAGGCAGCCGATGATCTCGCGCAGGCGTTCGCGCAATTGATGCGCGACTTGCATCAACAGCTCGGCGGCGCGGTTGCCGATGCCGATGCGGTGGCGCTCGCGGCATGGCATGCAAGCCGCGCCGCGAATAGCGGACATTCGTGCATCGATGTTCGCGACATCGCTATTGCCGATGCTGCCACGGATAATGCTGACGATGTTGCCGCGCCGCGGCTTCGTTCGAGCCTGACCCTCGACGCGAGTGCGACGGGCGCATGGTTTGCCGCGCTGGCACAGAGCCCGGTCGTCGCGCCGGCGGAAGATCGCAATGCCCAATCCACGAGTCTGGAGGCGTTTCGGCCGCTCGTGCTCGACCAGGGCGGATTGCTTTATATGTACCGT
>JACMKV010000175.1 GCA_014379915.1 Burkholderiales bacterium | reverse complement strand
GCGCCGCGCGCACGCGAGCAGTAAAAAGATGAAGACGAGGCGTGCGCGACTATCGTTTTTTATGGGCATCTCGAACCGCCGTGAATTTCGGCCGCCTGTTCCGAAGGCCCCATTCCCGTTTGGAGCGCGGCTTGCCAGGAACCTCTGATTAAATTGTCATTCCCGCGAAAGTGTGTCTTCCGCCACCTTGCGCAGCATCTGTAGCGAAGCAAGATAGCGCAGCCTGTGCGCTTGTGACCTTCGACAAAATCGAGAATACAGGCATTGCGGTGGTCGTGACTCAGGAATTTGTTTTACCTCTACTGGTCCCAGCTGCCGGATGCGCCCGAAGGAGTTCAGCCAGGCGGCGGTTGAAGCGCTCGACCATGCCGTTGGTCTCTGGATGTAACGGGCGGATCAGCTGATGTTTGACGCAGTGGCTTTGACAGACACGGTCGAACGGATGCGCGCCAGAAAGACGGTCATCGGGTTTGCCTTTTTATACATCGCAAAGCGGCCGGTGAATTCGCTACTAACGGTCAGGTCGAGCGCATGAGCCGCACGGCGCCACCGTCAAGCGCTACCGCTTCGAATTTGCTGCTCGCCCGCGGACAACGCGCGTCGTTCGAAAGCGCAACCACAGCTTCGGTCAAGTTTTTTGGATTCTGCAATCCTGGCGCGCTTTCCCGCTCTTTACGTCCGCTTCGGTTCGTCGCGAGATCATTAACGGATGGGCCGACAACGGGCGCCACCCCTCTGCCCAAGCTTGGTGCGCGATGCACTGATCAAGTGCGCCAAAGCCCTAACGCCGCTATCTGCTTCCTCGGCGTTCATCCGCTAAATCTGAGCTAAACGGCGTCAAATCATCAGGCTAACGGGCCCAGCAATGCGCGGGCCCACCGCCAAAATCTGTGGTACGCATTCTGCTAACGTCTGTCGGCAACGTTACCGGGGAGCGATCATGGCCACATTCGGCAATCCGTTCGACCCTCAAATTGAACTTCGTTGCAGCTGCGGCAAGCACGCAAGTGATAGTGAGCACGATGCTAGCGTCATGACTAGCACGGAACATGCAACACGACGCGTCGTCGAATCGGCTCTGATACGGGCGCTGTTTCCAACTGATGCAACGCGCCGCAAGTTCATTCGCAGCGTCGGCGCCAGCACGGCGCTGGCGGCGATTTCAAGTCTGCTGCCGATCGACGCCATACAGGCGATGGCGGCCGAAACGCGCGGTCCTCTCGAAAAGAAAAACCTGAAAATAGGCTTCATCCCGATCACCTGCGCGACGCCGCTGATCATGGCAGGACCGATGGGGTTCTACAGCAAGCAGGGGCTCGACGTGACCTTGATCAAGACCGCCGGCTGGGCGCTGATCCGCGACAAGATGCTGAACAAGGAACACGACGCATCGCACATGCTGTCGCCGATGCCGCTGGCGATCTCGATGGGCGCAGGCTCGGTCGCGCAACCGATGAATGTCGCGACCATCCAGAACATCAATGGCCAGGCGATCACCCTCGCGTTGAAGCACAAGGACCGGCGCGATCCGAAAACCTGGAAGGGTATGACGTTCGCCGTGCCGTTCGAATATTCGATGCACAACTTTCTGTTGCGCTACTACGTCGCAGAGCACGGTATCGATCCAGACAAGGATATTCAGATTCGGGTAACGCCGCCGCCGGAAATGGTCGCCAATCTGCGCGCCGGCAACATCGACGGTTATCTTGGACCCGATCCGTTCAACCAGCGCGCGGTATTCGATCAGATCGGTTTCATCCATCTGTTGACCAAGGATTTATGGGACGGCCATCCGTGCTGCGCTTTCGGTGTGACCGATGCGTTCGTCAAGGAGAATCCGAACACGTTCGCGGCCTTGTTTCGCGCCATGGTCGATGCCGCCGCATTTGCGCATGATGAAAAAAATCGCAAGGAGATAGCGGCCGCGATCGCGCCGGCGAATTACCTGAATCAGCCGGTCGCGGTAGTCGAGCAGGTATTGACCGGCCGCTACGCCGATGGTCTGGGCAAAGTGATGAACGTTCCGAATCGCATCGATTTCGATCCTTTCCCATGGCAATCGATGGGAGTCTGGATTCTCACGCAGATGAAGCGCTGGGGCTACGTGAAGGCAGATGTGCAATACAAGGATATCGTCGAGCGAGTGTTCCTGGTCACAGATGCGCGCAAATACATGAAAGACGCCGGTGCCGTGCCTCCTGATTCCGCTTACAGGAAAATCTCGGTAATGGGCAAGGATTTCGATCCATCGAAGCCGGAGGCGTACGTCCAAAGTTTTGCGATCAAGCGGCCATAAATCGCGGCAAAGCCGTCATTCCGAGCGGGCTTCTAGCCCCGGACTCAATCCGGCAGAGTCTATCCTCCGATTACAGCATTCAAGGGCAGGCTCTGAGCGATAGACGAAGGAACCTCGGAGTAACGGTCCTTTGAATGATCGTCATGACCCGGAACGTGCGCCCCATTACTTTGAGCCAATTTGCGATCGCAAGCATGAACAAATCCTCTACCTACCGCGCCGGTCTCTTGTCGCTTGCCATCTTCGGCCTGATCCTTCTGATATGGCATCTCGCAACTTTGCCAGTTGATCACACGATCGGCGGCGATAGTGAATACGCAAAGCTGATGGGCGGTGGCGAAACGACGGCTTCTGGCTTGCCGACGCCGCTGCAAATGGGCGAGGCTATCTGGAAACATCTGAGCAATCCGTTCTATGACAATGGCGCCAATGACAAAGGCATAGGGATTCAGCTGGCGTACTCGATCGCACGCGTGCTGCTCGGGTTTGCGCTGGCTGCTCTGCTGGCGATTCCACTCGGTTTTCTGATCGGCATGTCGCCGCTGGTTTATAGAGCGCTCGACCCTTTTATCCAGTTATTAAAGCCGATTTCTCCGCTAGCCTGGATGCCGCTCGCGCTGTATACGATCAAGGATTCCACAATCTCGTCGATATTCGTGATCTTTGTCTGCTCGCTGTGGCCAATGCTGCTGAACACGGTTCACGGCGTTGCATCGGTCAGGCGCGATTGGCTTAACGTTGCCAAAACGCTGGAGGCCAGCGTTTTGCGCAAAGCGTTCCTGGTCATCTTGCCTGCCGCTGCGCCGACGATTCTCACCGGCATGCGGATTTCGATGGGCATCGCTTGGCTTGTCATCGTTGCTGCCGAAATGCTCGTTGGCGGCACCGGCATAGGCTACTTCGTCTGGAACGAGTGGAATAACCTGAGTCTGACCAACGTCATCTTCGCGATCCTGCTGATTGGGGCTGTGGGTATGCTGCTCGACCTGATCTTCGGCTGGCTGTCGCGGCTGGTCGCCTATCAGGAGTAACCGTGGACGCTTTTCTGAAAGTCGAGGATTTGAGTAGACTTTACCGGAGTGCGCGCAGTGAACCTCTGCTCGTGTTCGACCAAGTCAATTTCAGCGTGCAGAAAGGTGAATTTGTCTGCATCGTTGGCCATTCCGGCTGTGGCAAATCCACCGTGTTGAATATCCTCGCCGGCCTCGACGAGGCTACCAGCGGCGTAGTCGTCATGGATGGCCGCGAAGTTTCCGGCCCCAGCCTCGATCGTGGTGTCGTGTTTCAGAACCACGCGCTGATGCCATGGCTATCGGCGGAAAAAAACGTCGCTTTCGGCGTGCGTTCACGCTGGCCGGACTGGAGCAGACAAAAACTCGCAGCCCATTGTCAGAAATACCTGGACCTGGTCGGGCTGACCGGTTCCGAACACAAGAAGCCGGCCGAACTCTCGGGCGGCATGAAGCAGCGCGTCGGCATCGCTCGCGCGTTCGCAATCGAACCAAAGATGCTACTGCTCGACGAGCCATTTGGTGCGCTCGATGCGTTGACGCGCGGCCTGATCCAGGACGAACTCAAAAAAATCTGCGCCGCTACGCATCAAACCGTTTTCATGATTACTCATGATGTCGATGAAGCGATCCTGCTATCCGACAAAATCATGCTGATGAGTAACGGCCCACGCGCCAGGATCGCCGAAATCGTGCAGAACACGCTGCCAGCCGATCGTCGGCGCGACACCATACACAAGGATCCGCAGTACTACCCGATTCGCAACCACCTTGTGGATTTTCTGGTTAGCCGCTCGAAGCAGTTCAGCAGCAGCGACTTTCCCGACAGCTATAACCCTAGACAGCCACCGCTGGTTAAACCAGGCCTGGTCGTCGCCGATTGCGGAGCGTACCAGGGAGCAGATGCGCAGCAACCAGCGCCGCCAAGGCACGTCGATAAAGTCGTGGCCAATTCATAAAGCGACATGGAGAATCCGATGATACGTTCCGAACTGACCGAAAAAATACTGAGCGCCAAACTGAAAAAAGGAATCAGCTGGCCAAAGCTTGCTGAAAAAATCGGCCGCAGCCCAGTGTGGACGACTGCGGCATTGATGGGGCAGATGCCGCTATCGGCAGATGAAGCGAAAAATGCAGGCGCAGCACTGGACTTGACCGAAGATGAAGTGACGATGCTGCAAATTGTTCCGACGCGCGGCTCTCTAGGTACTGCTGTTCCGGTCGACCCGACGATCTACCGATTTTACGAACTGATACAGGTCTATGGCACGGCCTGGAAGGAATTGATTCATGAAGAATTCGGCGACGGCATCATGAGCGCAATCGACTTTGCAATGACCATGGAGCGACTGCCCGATCCTAAGGGAGACCGTGTAAAAATCGTGATGCATGGAAAATTTCTGCCGTACCGCAAATACTGATCCGTTCAGCGCGAATAAAAAGGCAGCCGAGGCTGCCTTTTTATCGGGCTGACGGAGCGACCGTCAACTCGGCGTAGCGTTGGTGCTTTTTCCCGCAGTCTTGCTGTATTTCTGACGGAATTTTTCGACACGGCCGGCGGTATCGAGAACTTTCTGCTTGCCGGTGTAGAACGGATGGCAAGCCGAGCAGACCTCGACGTGCAATGGCTTGCCCAGTGTAGAGCTCGTCTTGAAAGTATTGCCGCAACTGCAGGTCACTGAGATTTCTTCGTATTTCGGATGGATATCTGGTTTCATGATTGCCTCACGCGGCGAGAAAGCCGACACAAAAAAGATGCGAATTATCGCGCAATGGTCAATTTGAGGCAAGCCGACAATGGCGGCGGGTAGTGACTCAGGTTGAATTCCGGTTTCCGGACCCGAAGCAGACAACCGCGGCCGCCTTGGCAAGGATGCTTCACATACCAAGTTCGGACAGGCTCGGCGGCCTTGGCGCTGCGCTATTCGCGCTCGCGTTCCGTCGGCCGCTTGAGGCGATCGGCTCGCGCCGGTAGCGGCAGCTTAGCGACGCTTCCTCTTTTTCGGGGGCGGCGCAGCCATCAGGGCACCGCTCCAGAAACTGGCAACCTGCTTGGCCCCTTTCGTCATCATGGTCGCCGCTTGGCGCTTGCCTTCCGCAGTGGCTCGGCTGCGCGCCGCGCCGACCACAGCATTGGCGCCGCTCATCCACATGCTCATCAGAGGGTTCTTCTTAATCCAGGGATTTTTCATCTGCGTTTCTCCGGTGTATTTTCCTTAGACTAACACGCTGAACGGTCCGTTGGGCAGGGGCTTATGGCTGAAAAGCAACGAACTCTCGTCTGGACGAAGATGCATTTCCAACGTTGTCCGAACGCCTCGGTTGCTACCTCGGCTTTCGTCGTAGTGCTGGGCGCGTGGCGGGCATGCGTGGTGCACGGTTGCGTCGGTATCGGGCATGCGCCAGTGATCGAAACCGCGTTGACCATCAGCGGTCGACGGGCCACAGCTTGCCACAGACGCTCGTCGAGAAACGGATGATTTGACTTCGCCCACCGTCACATACAGTATGGGCCGTCGTCGCCGTGTAGGCGTGCAACTCAATGGGCCCTGGCACAGCCGTCGTCTGCAATGAGTTCGAGCAGCCTGACACCGGATTGATCACACCGGCCCGTTCGTCAGCGCGACTTCCGAATAATGGATCGGCACGGCCTTCGCTGTAAGACCGGACGACCTCTGGTTCTTCGGCACCCGAGACGGATGCCAGGACGGCAACGATCCATTCTTCGCGAACCGCGCTTGGGCCGTTCATTCAGGTAACGTCGTTGCCGTGCCAGAGCCTGAGACCGATGCACTGATGTTGGCCGGGATTGGTGCTGTGGCCATTGCTGCGCGTCGCCGTTTTCAAGGCGGTTGAGATTATCGCGCGGTGCATAAATAGATAACACCTTTTCCGTAGACCGGCGTGTAAAAGTCCTCGCGAAAAGAGCTTTGTGTTCGGTTATTCATGCGACGGCTTTGATCGATAGGCTATGAAATGTCCCGGGCTCACATAAGCACGTAAAGCAAGGCGGGGGGCCATGGAAAACCTGGTACGTCATTTTCGGCACATCGTTCTTTGGCCGCTCGAGCTTGCGGCGCTACCGGGCAACTGCGCGATCCGCAACCACTGGGATATCCTGCGAGG
>JACMKV010000174.1 GCA_014379915.1 Burkholderiales bacterium | reverse complement strand
GGCGAACACGCTTTCGGCGGCGGCCAATCCGCGCTGCAGATGTTCGTTTACGCTGGTCAAGCGCTTGAGCGGCGAGGTCAGCATCAGCATGGCGACGATGAAGGAAACGAATCCGCCGACCGTGGTTTCGTCGCTCGCCGATTGCAAGGTTGCCAGATAAACGATGGCGGCAAGTGCTATCGCTGCGACCATCTGCACGATAGGCACGTTGGCGGCGCCGGCGGCGGCTTGCTTCATGGCGAAGCGGCGCGCGCGGTTGCTGGTCTCAAAGAATCGCTGCTGCTCGTAGCCCTGGCCGCCGAATAGCTTTACAACCTTCTGCCCCTCGATCGATTCCTCGAGGACTTCGGTGATGTCGCCCATCGCGGTCTGGGTGCCGCGGCTTGCCGCACGCAAGCGCTCGCTGAGCAGGCGCACGATCAGGCTGATCAGCGGCGCCATGACCAGCGCCAGCAGCGTCAGCTTCCAGTTCAGATACAGTAGCCAGGCGAGCAGGCCGACGATGATCAGGCTGTCCTTGATGACCACGGTCACGACACTCGTCGCTGCCTGCATGACCTGGGCGACATCGAAAGTCAGCTTCGAGATCAGGTTGCCGGTTGTCTGCTGATCGAAATAACCGGTCGGCAGCATGACGATCTTGCGAAACATCGCTTCGCGCAAATCCATCACGAGCTTGTTGCCGACAAAGCTGCTGGCCAAAGCGCCGGCCCACGTCGCGATTCCGCGCACCAGAAAAATCGCGATAATCAGGATCGGAATCAGACGTATCCAAAACGGGTCGCGCTGCACGAAAGTACCGTCGAGCATCGGTTTCATCAGCGCCGGCAGCGCGGGCTCGGTCGCGGCGACCACAACGAGAGCGACGATAGACAGCGCGAATGTGCGCCAGTATGGCGCGACGTAGCGCAGCAGGCGTTTGTAAAGCGCCAGACTACTCATCTTGCTCTCGAATCGCGGGGGGTCGGGATGGCGCTGTCCTTGATTGGCGCTAGTGTCCTGAGCTGCTAGTTCGCGGATTAATCAGGATGACCCTTGTTGGCAATGAAAAGAGCCGAAATCGGCGCCACGAGAGGTGCAAACCACAGGCGGCGCGAACCACCGCCTGTACACCTGGCGAGCTCATGGAACGTAATTCGCAACGCGGTATGGCGCCGATTCTCGGCCTCTTTTCTGTAGCGACACGCAACTCAGGACACTGGGTCGGGAAAAACCACGGCAATTATCCGGCATCGCCAATTCCGGGTCAAAACGCCGGCGCAGAATCAAGCGGCGGAAAAGCACTTTCTGGCGGGCAAAAGTGCGGAAAGAACGCCGGTTAGTTGACCCCGCCGAATTTTTCAACTTATAGTGCGCCTATGGATAATGAACTCAGCGCGTTGGAAAACAAGATCAGCGAAGTAGTCGAAGTGTGCCGGCAGTTGCGCGCCGAAAACTCGCTGCTTCGCGAGCAAATCGCCGCCGCCGACGTCGAAAAGAAGCATCTGGCGCAAAGCATGGAGACCGCGCGCAGCCGGCTCGAGTCGCTGTTGAGCCAAATGCCGCAAGGCACGGAGGCCTGACGTGCCGCTCGAAGGAAAAAGCCTCAATGTCAACATCATGGGGCGCGAATTCCGTATCGCATGCCCCGATGACGAGCGGCAACAGCTACTTGATGCAGTCGCCCATCTGAATGGAAAAATGCGCGAAGTGCAGAACACCGGCAAGGTGCTCGGCAACGAACGCATCGCGATCATGGCCGCTTTGAACATGGCGCACGAACTGCTGACGGCGCGCACCAGTGGTTTTGACACGTCCGGTTTTAAGCGTAGAATCGAATCCATGCAAATGACTTTGGATCAGGTCATTTCGCGACAGGATCAAGCACAGTAGCAGTAGCAGATCAAGGCCCGAGCGGCGCAGTATTTCTCGCATTTCGAGTCGTCCCCTGCGGTGTTAGTCCGGCCAAATTCTTTGAACCAACTTTGTAAGAATCGGTTGCTGATCCTTTTTGGTGCCGTTGTGCGTATCCTTCTGGAATCGCCTGAAGCGCCAGGTAAGCGACCCCTTGAACCCCAGGTTCAAGAGCTGGCCAGACGGCATCTGCGGGGGGCCTTTATTCCAAGAACGTTCTCCGGTAGTTTTTAATGCGGCCCTAGCCGCATTTTTATTTTCCGGTCGCATGCAATACTGGTTGATGAAATCCGAGCCGTCGGATGTCAGCATCGACGATTTGGCCGCGATGCCG
>JACMKV010000173.1 GCA_014379915.1 Burkholderiales bacterium | reverse complement strand
TCTGGGCAAGCTCGATCCACAAACGCTCGGCAGCCTGATCGCGCTATACGAGCACAAGGTATTTGTACAAGGCGTGATCTGGGACGTCAATTCGTTCGATCAATGGGGCGTGGAACTCGGCAAAGAACTTGCTAACAAAATTCTGCCTGAACTCGAAGATGACCAACCGGTGGCGGCGCATGATGCATCGACCAATGGCTTGATCAACGCTTACAAGCGGTGGCGCTAGTTGTATGGTCCTGAGTTGCTAGTTCGCGGATTAATCAGATGACCCCTGAGGTTGGCAATGAAAAGTGCCGAAATCGGCGCCACAAGAGGTGCAAACAGGCGGCGCGAACCACTCGGGTTGTACGCCTGGCGAGGCTACACAATGCGGTATGGCGGCGATCTCGGCATCTTTTCTATAGCGACACGCAACTCAGGGCACTAACTGGACGCCGCAAACTGAATGCATCGATAATGGCGTGAGAATTCCCCCACAGAGGCGCGCCATGAATGAAGACACCTTCAACATCAGCATACGCAAGTTTCTTAAGATGGTCGGCGTGAAATCGCAGCATGAAATCGAGCAGGCGGTCGGCCGCGCACTGGCCGAAAAGAAAATCGGCGGCAATACATCATTTCCCGCGCGCATGCAGTTGCGCATAGACGAAATCGATCTCGATATCACCTTCGATGGCGAAATTCGCCTCGAGTAAACGCCAAAGCAGGCAAACCGCGCCCCATCCGGTGCGCGTTCTATACGTTACCTCGGAAATCGCGCCGCTGATCAAAACCGGCGGGCTTGCCGACGTCAGTGCCTCCTTGCCGCCGGCATTACGTGAAATGGGTGTGGACGTGCGCGTACTCGTTCCAGGCTATGACAGCGCGCTGTCCGGGCTGCGCTACAAGCGCAAGCTCGCGGCCATCGTGTTACCGCACTTCCCGCCGGCGACCCTGCTTTCCGCCAGGCTCCCAAGCGGCGTACCGCTGCTGACGATCGCCTGCCCACCCTTGTTTCAGAGGAGCGGCGGGCCCTACCAGGATGGGCAAGGCGCCGACTGGCCGGACAACGCGCTGCGCTTCGGTTTCTTGTCGCGCGTTGCCGCGCTGCTGGCCGGCGAAGAAAGCCCCCTGTCGTGGCGGCCAAACATCGTGCATGGCAATGACTGGCAATGCGGGCTGATTCCGGCGTATCTACAATTAACCGACGCCGGAGCGTCCTCTGCATCGGCACGCACGCTGTTCACGGTGCACAACCTTGCGTTCCAGGGAATTTTTCCGCCATCGTCTGTCGCCGAACTCGGTCTGCCCGCCGCGTCATTCGCCATCGACGGACTCGAATTTCACGGCAACATGTCGTTTCTGAAGGCCGGGTTGTTTTATGCAGATGGGATTAATACGGTCAGCCCGACCTACGCCAGTGAGATTCAGACCGAAGCGCTCGGCTTCGGCATGCAAGGGCTGTTGAAGAGCCGGGCCGGCGTGCTCTGGGGAATCCTCAACGGCATCGATGACGAGACGTGGGACCCGGCGCGGGACCCGCTTATTCCGCAACGCTACACCGCGCTAACCCTGGAGGATAAGGCGGCCAACAAGCTGGCGCTTCAGAACCGGCTTGGACTGGCGGCCGATGCGCAAATTCCGCTGCTCGGCGTGGTGAGCCGCATCACGCACCAGAAAGGCCTCGACCTGCTGATCGAGATGGCGGCCCGGCTTGTTGCAACTCCTGCCCAAATCGCCATCCTCGGCAGCGGCGATGCCGAATTGCAGAAAAGCCTCGACGACTTGGCGAGGCGACAGCCGGACCGCATCGCGGTCAGCCACGAATTCGACGAAGCGCTCGCTCATCTGATCGAAGCCGGCTCGGATATGTTTCTGATGCCGTCGCGCTTCGAACCGTGCGGATTGAACCAGATGTACAGCCAGCGTTACGGGACGCCGCCTGTCGTGCGCGCGACCGGCGGGCTTGCCGATTCGGTCGTCGACTGCGACGGCGCAATGGCCAACGACAGCGATCGGCCGACTGGCTTCGTATTCCGCGACGCGACCGACGCCGATTTCCTTGCGGCAGTCATTCGAGCCATCGCTGCCTGGCGCGATAAGCCGCTGTGGCGAGAAATTCAACGAAACGGCATGGGCCGTGACTTCAGCTGGAAGGCAAGCGCGCGGCAATACCTGGAAACGTATCGATTGCTGCTGGACAAGCACTGGAAAGATTGAGCTTGCCGAGCCCGCTTGGAACGTGGACGCAAAGTCAGAGGGGATGCTAGCTTTCTCCCTCCTCTCAAAGGAGGGGCCGACGCGAAGCGCGTGGGCGGTTCGGTTTTCCCTCCTTTTCAAGGACTCCCCACCCCGCCACTGCGTGTCTGCCCTCCTTGGACAGGAGCGGAAAGAAGCACGCTCGCGCGCAGACACTGCTAGGTGCTGAATGTCCTGGTTCCGAGCCGAGCAACGATTGGGCAACGCCAGTCGCGTTCGGCCGCGGCGGCGCAGTGGTTGAAACCGTGCTAAAGCCACACCATCATGCCCATCTCCAACGGGTGAGTCAGCAGTTCGTGGTGCGGATAAACACGTATCCTGTATTCGAGTTTGCCGCACAGTTTTGGCGTCAACTCGAGCGCGAACAAATTCTCGCCAGCCTCGTTTTTCACGCCAATCGATTCGAAGCGATGGCGCGTCGATTCCTTCAGCTTGTCGACCTTGGATTGGCGTGCCACGAGCATTTCGATCACGACGTCTTCGGCCTTCAGGCCATTCAGCTTTATCGCCACATCGAAGCGCAGGCTTTCGCCGAAAGCGATACTTCGCGGCACTACATTCAATCCGCGCAACACGACGCCGGGCCAAGCCGCGCGCACGCGGCTCTTCCACGCAGCGATCAGTTTAGCGTTGGCGAACTCGCCGTGCGCGTAGCGGCGGCCTTGTTGCGTCGCGGGTAGATAGAATTTGGCCAGGTATTCAGCGACCATGCGCGCCGAAGAAAAACGCGGCAACAGACTCGCGATCGAATGCTTGGCCATGGCAACCCAACCAGGCGAATAGCCGACGTTATTCGATTGGTAGTAAAGCGGAAGCACCTGGTCCTGCAGAATCTCGTATAGCGTTTGGCCCTCTTCGGCGTTGCGCCGGTTGTCATCGAGCATTTGCGATGCCGGTTTGATCGCCCAGCCGTTCGAACCGTCGTAGCCTTCGCCCCACCAGCCGTCCAGCACGCTGAGATTGATCACGCCGTTGATCCCGGCCTTGATTCCCGAAGTGCCCGACGCTTCCAGCGGATAGACCGGATTGTTCAACCACACATCGACACCCGACACCAGCCGCCTCGCCATCCGCGTATCGTAGCCTTCGAGCAGCAGCAGCCGGCCTTCGAACTCAGGCATGCGCGAAATTTGCGTCAGCCGGCCGATTAACGCCTGGCCGGGCTCGTCGGCCGGATGCGCCTTGCCGGCAAAAATGAGCAGCACCGGGCGCTTCGGATCGCCGATGATTTCACGCAACCAATCGAGGTTGTCGAACAGCAGCGTCGACCTTTTATACGTCGCAAAGCGGCGCGCAAATCCTATTGTCAGCACGCTCGGATTGACTGGATCGGCAAACTTCAGGAGCCGCTCCAGATGCGCCTCGGAACCATGGTTGCGATAGTGCTGCTCTGCCACGCGATGGCGCACGAGATACAGCATCTGCGACTTCAGCGCCTGGCGCATGCTCCAAAACAGATGATCGGGGATCTCGTTGATGCGCTGCCAAAACGCGCGGTCGCTCATCTTGTGCGTCCATTCGAAGCCGAGAAAGCGTTCGAACAAATCCGCCCATTCCTGCGCCAGGAAAGTCGCGACGTGCACGCCGTTCGTGATGTAGCCGATCGGGTTTTCCTGCGGCTCGATCTGCGGCCACAGCCCGCTGCAATTTTGCGCCGAGACGCCGCCGTGAATGCGGCTGACGCCGTTATGAAAACGCGATACGCGAATGGCCAGCGCGGTCATATTGAATTCGGGATCGCCGGGCGCGCGGCCGAGTTCGAAGAATTCGTCCTTGTCGATCTTCAGGTCGGCGCAGCAGCGATCGAAATACGACGAAATCATCGCCTGGTCGAAATGATCGTGGCCGGCCGCGACCGGCGTATGCGTGGTGAACACGGTGTTGACAGCGACGGCTTCGAGCGCGGTGGGAAAATCGAGTCCTTGAGAGACCAGCTTGCGCATGCGCTCGATCAACAAGAACGCGGCGTGACCTTCGTTGATGTGCCAGACCGAAGGCAGAATATTCATTTCGTTGAGCGCGCGCACGCCGCCGATGCCGAGCACGATTTCCTGTTCGATGCGGGTCGACCGGTCGCCGCCGTACAAGCGGTGCGCGATATCGCGATCGTGCGCCGAGTTTTCTTCGAGATCGGTATCGAGCAGGAACAGCTTGATGTGGCCGACGCGCGTGCGCCACACCTTGACCGCGACGTCGCGCCCGGGCAATTCGACACGCACGTGCAAATCCGAGCCGTCGCCGCGCAATACCGGCGCGATCGGCAAGTCGTCGAAATCCGAATCGGTGTACGCGGCCTGTTGCCGGCCTTCGTGATCGATGGTTTGGTGGAAGTAACCTTGCCGGTAGAGCAGGCCGACGCCGACCAGCGGCAAGCGCATGTCGCTGGCTGATTTGCAATGGTCGCCGGCGAGAATGCCGAGGCCGCCCGAGTAAATCGGGAAGCTTTCATGGAAGCCGAACTCGGCGCAGAAATAAGCGATTGTATCGTTCTGCCGCAACCACTCGGAGCCGTTGCGGCGCAGAGGTTCATTGTGATACGTGTCGTATTCCGAAAGCACTCGATTGAAGTTGCCGAGAAAAACCGGATCGTCGGCGGCCTCGTTCAGGCGATGCTCGTCGATGCGTTTCAGGAACGCTTTCGGGTTGTGTCCGACGGAATCCCACAAGCCGGGGTGCATGCGCGCAAACAGGGTCCGCGTCGGCTTATCCCAGCTGTACCAGAGATTGTTCGCGATTTCTTCGAGACGTGCTAGGCGCGCCGGGATCTTCGGTTTGACTTCGATGATGTGCGCAGTACTGCGTCGCATGGACTTTGCTCCGGCGTGCGTGGGTAACTCGGGATTGTAGCTGATTGACGCAACGCGAGATCGCAGGCCCGCACATTTGTTGCGACCGCAGACGCGCTCGGCGATGGCGGGGGCGCGCGGTGGATCGCGATCTGGTGATACGCGATCTTCTAGTCCGCGATCGGCTTCAGCGTGAGGAGCGAGCCGCGCTGCGAGAACTCGACGCGCCTTAGAAAACTCATGCCAAGCAGTACTGTCTCGTAGTCGATGCCATCGGCGGCGAGTGCGGCGACATCGCGCAGCTCGATAGAACCGAGGCGTACGCTTTCGAGGCGAGTTTGAAAACCGCTGACATAACCATTGGCGGTCTGCACGGTCACTTCACCGCGAAATTTCAGGCCAAGCTCGCGCGCCAGCCTGGTCGAGAGCGCAATTTGCGAAGCCCCGGTGTCGAGCAGGAAAGTCACGGGCTGACCATTAATTTCGCCGCCGGCAACATAGTGGCCCTGGCGGTTGCGTTTGAGCACGACTTCCGCAACGTCTTGTTGCTGCGCAAGGTCGGCGTTTGGATTGTATTGCCGTGCGCTCCAGTTCTCGAAGAACCAGTAGCCGCCGCCGAACAGCAGCAGCCAGGCTACGACCAGCATCGCGATCCCTGAACGGCGATGGGGATTTGAAGTGTTATTCATGCGCTCGGAAATCTTGTGAGGAAGAAGTTCTTAGAGAGCGCGAGACGCCCACGGTTCGGCGCTGCCCGGAAGTTCTGAGGGTTGCGGGATGGGGCCCGCCTTGGCTGACTTGCTGAGGGAACACTGGCGAGATAAGCCGTCATTGCTTTGCAATCGCTCAGCCGCGTATGAAATGCTCGCGGTAATACTTGAGCTCGGCGATCGATTCGTGAATGTCGGCCAGCGCCTCGTGCTTGCCGTGCTTGGTAAAACCGGAGACGAGCTCGGGCCGCCAACGTTTGACGAGCTCCTTCAGCGTGCTGACGTCCAGGTTACGATAATGAAAACAGCCTTCGAGCGCGGGCATATGCCGCGCCAGGAAGCGGCGATCCTGGCAGATCGAGTTACCGCACATCGGCGAGCTTCCGGCCGGCGAATATTGCGCCAGAAACTCGACCATCCGCGTTTCAACCTCTGCCGCCGTCAAGGTTGACGCCTGAACTTTCGCGATCAGCCCTGATTTCGCATGCGTCGACTTATTCCAGTCATCCATCGCATCCAGTACCTCGGCCGGCTGGTGGACGACCAGCACCGGCGCTTCGGCAACCGTCTCGAGTTGGGCGTTGGTCACGACCAGCGCGATCTCGAGTATGGTGTCGCGCTCGGGACTGAGCCCGCTCATTTCCATATCGATCCAGATGAGATGAGTGCTGTCTTGTGCCATAATCGATTAGAGGAATTCTAAAGCCGCTATTCTGTCATAGCTGGCAGCCTCGACCGCAGTCGTTGTCCAAATTCGCTGTCCGAATTGTTGCCGATTGTTCCGAATTGTTTGTGGCGGGTTAACAAAAATGATGACATTCACGTTGGTCTTCCTCGCCGCATTGGCGCTCGCAACCGTCACCAGGTTATGGTTGGCGGCGCGCCATGTGCGCTACATCCAGGCGCACCGCAACGCGGTCCCGGCTGGTTTCAGCGAGCAGATCAGCCTCGCCGCGCATCAGAAAGCCGCCGATTACAGCAGCGCCAAAACGCGCCTGAATATGGCCGGCATCGTAGTCGAACTCGCTGTCCTGCTGCTTTTCACCCTGGGCGGCGGCTTGCAGGCCCTCGATACCTTCTGGCGCGGCGTTCTCGGCGAGGGCGGCAACCTCGGGCATGGCATGGCGCTGATCGTCAGCGCGTTCGTGCTCATGACTCTGATCGAACTCCCGGTCAGCCTCTATCGTACGTTCGGCGTCGAGGCGCGTTTTGGCTTCAACAAGATGACGCTAAAACTATATTTCGGTGATTTGCTGAAGCAGACCCTGCTCGCCGCGGTTTTCGGTCTGCCGCTTCTGCTGCTGGTTCTCTGGCTTATGGCGAGGATGGGCGATAACTGGTGGTTGTACGTGTGGCTTGCCTGGATGACCTTCAATGTGCTTGCGCTCGCGATCTACCCGACCTACATCGCGCCGCTGTTCAACAAGTTTTCGCCGATGCAGGATATGGAACTGAAGGCCCGCATCGAATCGCTGCTGAAAAAATGCGGTTTCACGTCGCAAGGGCTGTTTGTGATGGATGGCTCCAGGCGCAGCAATCACGGCAACGCGTATTTCACGGGTTTCGGCAAAGCCAAGCGCATCGTGTTTTTCGATACGCTGTTGTCGCGTTTGCAGCCGGCCGAAATCGAGGCCGTGCTGGCCCATGAGCTCGGTCATTTCAAGCTGCGCCACGTGATCAAACGCATGGCGTGGACATTCGCCGTCAGCCTCGCGTTTCTATGGGTGCTGGGCTTCCTTATCGACAAGGAGTGGTTCTATCAGGGCCTGGGCGTAGCCGAACAATCGACCGCGATGGCCTTGCTGCTGTTCGTGCTGGTTGCGCCGGTGTTCACGTTTTTGCTGCAACCGCTGATGGCGCTTTATTCGCGCAAACACGAATTCGAGGCCGACGAATACGCTGCGCAACATGCGTCGGCCAGCGACCTGATGCGCGCGCTTGTTACCTTGTACAAGGACAATGCATCGACCTTGACGCCCGATCCGCTGCATTCCGCATTCTATGATTCACATCCACCCGCGGCGTCGCGCATTCAACGCCTGCAGGGCGCGCATTATTTTCTTTGAGATGGGAAATGAGATGAAAACCATCGGCGGCCGGCTTATGCCCATCAGGGCAATCGTGGTAACGATGACTTTGGCATCGTTACCCTCGTTGCTCCATGCAGCGCCGTTTGCCGGCAGCAACGCGGATACTGGAAAAAAGCTGTTCACCGAGAAGAACTGCGGCGCGTGTCATGTCTCGATGTTTGGCGGCGACGGCAGCAAGATGTTTACGCGCCCGGAGCGCAAGGTGAAAACGCCGGAGCAGTTGATCTCACAAATCCGCGCTTGCAACGCCAATCTCGGCGCAAACCTTTTTCCGGAAGATGAGGCGCACATCGCGGCTTATCTGAACCGCGAGTTCTATAAATTCAAATAATCCGGGCCGTCATGGCCGGTAAGCGTTCAACGGAAGGACGCTTACTTCTCGGCGAATCAAGCAGCATCGGCGCAGCGCGCGAAAGGCAAGAGTCTTGATGTCGGCTGCCGCAAGATTGCCTTGATTGCGGCAGCTCTTCGCAATGACGGGATCTTCAGGCGCCGCCGACCCACTTGGCGATGGCGACCAAAAACAAAAGCAATAGCCATAGCACGAGCGCTCGCCAGATCAGCCCTATCGTGCTTTGCATGTAACCGACGTCGGCCTCATCACCAACGCCGATCTCGGGGCGGTAGACCAGGCTGCCGTACTCATGCAATGCCTCCCCAAGACGCACGCCGAGCGCGCCTGCGCCGCTCGACAGCACGATGCCATGCGGCGGGTACGCCCACGACAATGCTTGCGAGCGCCAGCAGTAGATTGCGTCCTCGAAATCCCCGACGATTGCGAAGCTGATTGCGGTCAGCCGCACCGGTAGCCAATCGAGCACCTCAAACGCCTGCGCAGCAAAATTGCCGAACGCGCGTTCGCCGCCGAATATGCTGGCGCCGCGTTCGGTGCGACTCGCCCATTGATCATTCAGCAAAGCGGCAGAGCGATACAGAATCGCTCCGATCGGTCCCGGCAGCACGATGAACCAGAAAATGATGCCGAACACGTAGCGGTGCGAGTAGATAAGCCCATGTTCGATCGAGACTCGGGCCGTTTCGACGCGATTGAATTCATTGGTCGGCAGACCGCGCCACTCCTGCAAGAGCTCGCGCGCAACGTCGAGGTCACCGCGGCTCAGCGCCGCGACGATGGCCGTAAATGCATGACTGAACTGGCGCAACCCCATCGTCAGGTAGAGCACCAGAACATTCCACAGCAATGCGAGCACCGGGCTTGCCTCATAGAGCAGGTAGTAGATGCCGCCGCCGATGACTACCGGGGGCAATACGGCAAGCAGCCACGCAGCCAGCCCATGCCAGCGCTCGCCGCCGTTCAAAAACGCGCTCAGCCTCGCGGCATAGTCTTCGAACATCAGGACCACGCTGTTTCTGCGCGGTAGCGGCCGCCACTGCTCAATCAACAACGCGGCAAGTATGGATAACAGAGCCATGTCGCCCTTCCGCTAGCAAGCGATTTGAAATACGCGATGTGAAATACGGTGCATACGGCGCCGCAAGTCACGAAGTGATGCCCGCCGTGATGCCGGTATGGTACTGGCCGAACCCGGCGCGTTTCAAGCCGAAACCGCGATTCGCATGCTTGCGAGGGGCCGCCGATCTGCCATAACGCGGCAACGCGGCGATCAATCCATTGGATATTCGATAGAGACGATTTCCAGAACAAGATCGCCAGCCGGGCGTCTCCATGTCACCGTATCGCCGACGCGGGAACCGTTGAGGGCTTTGGCTAGTGGCGAAATCCAGCTAACGCAGCCACTGCCGGCATCCGCCTCATCTTCCCCGACCAGGCTGAAATGGTGGCTGTGCCCTGCTTCATCGATCACTTCAACCCTTGCGCCAAAATGTGCTTCATCGCGCGGCTGAACCGCTGGATCAACCGGAATTGCCGATTCCAGCTGGCGCTGAAAGTAGCGCAAATCGCGCTCGACGCCGGCCAGTTGTTGCCGCGCCAGCGCGTCATCGGCCGCCGCCAGTTCGCTGCGCCTGCCCTGCAGCGCCTGGTATTGTTCCTGTAGCTTGGCGAGGCCTCGCGCCGTTACATAGTTGGGATGAGGACTTTGCGGGCGGTCGAACCCCTCCTCCGCGCTCAGGTTGAGGTCGTCTTCCTTTACAAAAGCTCTGCTCACAACGTCTGACTCCAGGGACAATACCGAAAAATAGAAGGAGGAAAAAAATGGAGCGGTTTATGTAGCAAGAGCCGTAGCAGACCCGTGACAGACCCATAGCAGAACCGTGACAGACCGAAACCAGGACAGGAGCGCGCTCGACAAAAGGCTATATCATTATAGTGAAAATCGATGAAATGAAAATGGTGGTCCCGGATTGCCCAATGCGAACATCCAGCATAGCTGATCAACTCAAAGCGCATTCGGTCGCGATCATCAGTCTGGTCGTTGCGCTTTCCGGCCTCGCCTACAACTCTTGGCGCGACGCCGTGGTCGAGGAGAATCGCAGTATACGGATCGCCGCTTTCGAGGTGCTGAAAAATCTCGGCGAACTGCAGTTGATCGCGGACTATGCGCATTACCAGAAAGATCGCAAGATGGGCAATCCGATCACCGGCTGGGGACGGGCGCTGCTAATCCGCGACCTGAGTCGGGTGATTCCCGAACCGGTGCCGGAGACCGCCGATAGGCTGCTGCAAACCTGGCGGGAAAACTGGGAGCAGCTTGAAGACGATGAAGCGGCATCTGTACGCGTCAATGCGCACATTGCCAAAACACGCGAGGCGGTGCTACTGGCGTTGCAGAGGTTGAAATGAAAGGCCGTTTACTCCCCATCTCAACCGCAGCGCCGCTACGACCCTGCGCGCCCCCGCGCCCGTGACTCGCGCCTACCGCTGAGAATGACCGACCGAACCCGATTGAAGGGAACGCCGAAGACCCACAACTCAGCGGCGACGTCCGCCGCGGCCATTGGTCTTGGGCCTCGCTTCATTGACTTTCAGCGCCTGACCCTTGAATTCCTTGCCGTTCAAGCCGGAAATTGCGGCGAGCGAATGCGCCTTGCCGGGCATTTCGACGAAACCGAATCCCTTCGATACACCGCTGAACAGGTCCTTGACGATCTGGACCGATTTGACCTGACCCGAGCCTTCAAACAATTGCTTTAGATCCGCTTCATCGACCTCGGGTGCGAGATTGCCGACAAATATGTTCATGTATTCTCCTGTGACTTGGTGCGAGCGCGCTCGTCGTTGTTTATTCGGCCCGTCGTTGCGCGTTCGTTTTCGCGCATCGGCATCTTACTTTCAACGCTTGCGCGGGTGATTTTGGTCTGTCACTTTAACATAAACGTGATCTTCCCGCGGCAGCGCAGCTCCAGATCGCGTTCGAGCGCGAAGCTCGGGAAATGATGGACCTTCGGCGGCTTGGCAAATCGAGCAGCGCCATCCGCAGACGGGCCAATCAAGCGCCGCGGCAATCATGACTCGCCGTGTTGCGCGCTTAGATTCCGGTCCGCGCTCATGGTCGCCTTCACGCGCTCCAGTGCGTCGCGCAGGCTGTCTTCGGGCAAATCGTTCAATGACTCGGCGAGCAGTTCTGCCGCTTCATAGGTAGCCTCAGGCAGGGTTTTGCTATCCAGCTCCGCCACGAAAGCGGCCGCCGCACCGACCACGCGCAGCAAGTTCTCGCGCTCGCCTATCAGCATTTCGATTTGGCTGCGCAGCAATGAAACCTGATCTTCATCGGGATATGACATATCGTTCTAACGACTTTTAAAGAGTTAAATAGTGCCACAACGTTAGCTGACCGTGGCATCCGACTGGTGGACAAGAAAACCGTTCTGGTCAAAACCGCCAAAGGCGTCGAAGAGATTGTCTCGCGCAGTTGTAAGCTGTACGACGCGCTCGGCCCCAGCGCCGACGACCTCAACCGAAAGTCGAACAATGCAAAATCGCGCGAGAAGCTCGTGCGTCAGATGCGCCTCTGCTTCGATGCGCTGCGCGGTGCAGTCGGCACGAAAAGAGCCGAGGATTTCCGCAGCAAATGCGATGCTTTGCTCGGCAAAGTGTGAACTTGCAACACGTTATTCCCCGGCAGCCTGGAAGCAGGCGGTACACCACCGATACCCTGATGCGGCCGATGCCAGTTGTAGTGATGCGTCCAGTGCTCGAGCATGGCGGTTCTTTGATTCGAATGATGGTAGATGAAACCATAGGCCCACTCGCGCAGCGCCGAACCGATGAAGCGTTCGGCCTTGCCGTTGGTCTGCGGGCAGTAAGGTTTGGTGAAGCGGTGGCGCAAGCCGAGCTCGCGGCTAGCTTGGG
>JACMKV010000172.1 GCA_014379915.1 Burkholderiales bacterium | reverse complement strand
GCCCAAGGCATTTCCGTCGCGCCGCGGCAGAGACGGCGCGATGGATTTGATTGCGCCTACGCGTACCGCATTTCGCCTGCTGTTCAGCGGCGATGCCGAGCTCTGGCGCATCATCGGGACGTCGCTGTATTGCTCGCTGATCGCGATCGCCCTGATCACGCCGCCGGCAGTGGCGCTCGGTTTTGGCATCGCCAAGGTGGCGTTTCCCGGACGCCGCGCCATTGTGGTGCTGGTGCAGGCGCTGCTGTCGTTTCCGACGGTGGTGGTCGGGCTGACGCTATATATGCTGTTGTCGCGCCACGGGCCGCTCGGTTTTCTGCAGCTATTGTTTACCCCGGAAGCGATCATTATCGCCTACATGGTGATCGCGTTTCCGGTGCTGGTCGTGTTCACGCTGGCGGCGGTGCAGGGGGCCGATCCGCGCGTTTTCGAAACCGCGCGCGGTCTGGGCGCCGGAAAACTACGGGCAAGCTGGACGACGCTGGTCGAAGTCCGTTTTGGCATCATGGCCGCGGTATTCAACGGCTTCGGTCGTGTCATTTCCGAAGTCGGGGCGGCGATTATCGTGGGCGGCAATATCGCCGGGCTCACGCGCAACATGCCGACGGCGATTGCGCTCGAAACCAGCAAAGGCGAATTCGCGCAGGGCATCGCACTCGGCTTTGTGTTGATCGCGCTCGCGCTTGCGATCAACGCGGCGCTATCCGTGCTGCAAGGCGAAGGTGGCCTGAAATGAGCGGTGTGGTGGTCGCGCTCACCGGCGTGCGCAAGAGCTTTGGCAAACGTGTCGTTCTCGACAATATCGACCTGGCGCTGCCGGCCGGCGGCAGTTTTGTCGTGACCGGTGACAATGGCTCAGGCAAGACTACGCTGCTGCGGATTCTGGCTGGCCTAGAGCCCGCGCAAGCCGGCAGCTTGCGGGTAAATGGCGCCAGCGTGGCGCTGGCCGATTATCCCGATAGCATGCGACGCCGCATCGTCTATGTGCATCAGCACCCGTATTTATTCCACACCAGCATTGCCGACAATATCGCCTATGGTCTGAACGCGCGCGGCAATGTGCGTGCGCATCGTGAGCAACAGGTGCGCGATGCGATTGCCTGGGCGGGCGTAAGCCACCTATTGCAGGTGCGGCCCGACAAGCTGTCCGGCGGCGAGAAACAGCGGGTCGCGTTGGCCAGGGCGAAAGTATTGAACCCGACGGTGCTTCTGCTAGACGAGCCGACCGCCAATCTCGATGCCGAAGGGCGACATCAGGTCGTGACCCTGATCAAAAAGCTGCATGATGCCGAAGTCACCGTCGTAATCGCCTGTCACGACAAGGAACTGATCGGCTTGCCGGGCATGCACCGGCTGCAACTCGCGCAAGGGAAACTGCAGTGACGACGGTGATGAAAATCATTGCGGGCACGCATACAGCAGAAGGCTTTGCGTTGCTGCGAAAATGATGGAAAACTTTGTCACGGCCGGCGGTAGAATCGATGCCTGTCTACCGTGCTTGAAAAGACTCAGTCGACGAAAACTTGCAAAGCGCATCGTCATCAGCGATGCCTGGCCGGACGTCAGCGACTCAACTAAAGAGCGACAAATTCCAAGTTCGACATGAAGATCACACGCAGAACATTTTTGCACGTCACCTCCTCCGCTGCGGCCGCGGCCGGACTCTATACCGCGACCGGTTTGCAGCTTTTGCGCGCGCAATCCCGCAAGCTGCGCTGCGGCGTCGGCCCCTTGCTGCCTTTGGCGGAAGATACCAAAAAGGCCTATACCCCCGTGTTTGCGCATCTCGCCGAGGCGCTCGGCGCGAAGGATTTCGAACTGATCGTAACTACGGACTGGGCCGGGCTGGCCGTTGCGATGGGCTCCGGCCAGCTCGACATCGGCTGGATGGGGCCGTGGGGTTATGTGCTGGCGCGCAACCGCACCGGTTGCGATGTGGTGGCGACGGTCAAGTACGACGAGAAGCCGACCTATCATGCGATCATTGTCGGGCGTCCTGATATAGAGATCAGCAAATTTCCCGACGACACAAAAGGCAGGTCGATATCGTTTGCCGATATCGGTTCGACATCGGGCTGGCTGATCCCGACGTGGTATGCCAAAGAGGTCTGGAAAATCGACCCCAGGGTATTCTGGAAATATAGCGAAGGCGCATCCCACCCCGCCAACGAAATCGCCGTGCAGGCGGGGCAGGTCGATATGGCAACCGACTACGACCGCAATCGCAACGCCATGATCGAAAGCGGCAGAATCAAACCCGAAGGTACGAAAATTTTGTGGACTTCATCGCCGCTGCCGAATGACGCGATAGCGTTGCCCCGCGACGCATCGAAGGAAATGGCGGCACAGGTGCAAAAAATCCTTACGGCGATTACCGTCGAACAGGCCAAAACGCTATTGCCGAATCACTACACGGGATTCGTCGCGTCGACGCACGAACGATATTTGCCGATCGAAAAAGCCGGCATCGCAGTCGGCAAAATCACGGCGCGCAGCTAGCAAAGCGCGAGCCGCGTGCTTTTGAAAAAAGGCGCGGCGCAAGTATGACCTCGCGGGCCGAGCAAGCGCTTACGAAGATCGACCGGGCGCGTTCCGCGCACCCGGCTAAACGGATCCGCTTCTGGATCGTCATCGGGCTCGTCGCCGGGTTCTACGTCGTGAGTTGGCGGCTCGCGGGGATCGATCTCGAACGTCTGGCGGAAGGTTTGCCGAAACTCTGGTACTGGCTCGCGCAAGCGTGGCCGCCGAAGCTCGAAGAACTGCCGCTATTTTTGCTGCGCACGGCCGAGACGGTTGCGATGGCCGCCATCGGTACCACCCTTGCTACCATCCTCGCACTCCCGTTCGCCGTGCTTGCGAGCCGCAATATCACGCCGTTTCCCCGCCTGTATTATCCGGTGCGCTGGTTTTTGAACGCGCTGCGCGGCATCGATGCCTTCGTGTTCGCGCTGCTGCTGGTCGCCGCCGTTGGTCTCGGGCCGTTTGCCGGCGCGCTCGGCATTGCGCTGCATACGTGGGGGAGCTCCGCGAAGTTCTTCGCCGATCATATCGAGAACGCGGAGCTCGGTCCGATGGAGGCTGTCGAAACGACGGGCGCAGGGCGCCCAACTGCGCTGGTTTACGCGCTCTTGCCCGACGTGCTGCCGGTGTTCGCGTCGACGTCGCTTTTCTGGTTCGAATTCAACGTGCGCGCCTCGACCGTGCTCGGCGTGGTCGGCGCCGGCGGTATCGGCCTGGAACTCAAGAACAGCATGGACTTGCTCGATTTTTCGCGGCTTTTCACCATCATCGCCGTGATTCTGATCGTAGTCACATTGATCGATCAGATGAGTAACTCGATCCGCAAGAAACTCGTGTAGAGCATGCCTGCGAACCCGCGAGCGGTCACGTCATTCGTGCAACCCCTGTGAACATCCGCGAGGCCGCCCAAGAACGCACGACGGCATTGCGCGTTTCGGGTATGACAAAAGCATTTGGTCCGCGGCGCGCGCTCGACGGCGTCAGCTTCGACGTCGACAGCGGCGAATTCGTCGCCCTGCTGGGTCCGAGCGGCGCCGGAAAGACGACGCTTTTCCGGTGCATCACGGGTCTGGCCCGCCCGGATCGCGGCTCGGTGCAGCTCGCAAATGACGAGAACCGCGGCGAGACCCGCGGATCGCGGCGATGCGAACGCCGTCGCGTTGCCGTGGTATTCCAGCAATTCAACTTGATCAGCCGCTTGACCGCACTACAAAATGTGCTCGCCGGCAGGCTCGGTTTCGTGCCAGTGTGGCGCGGCTTCTTGCGCTGCTTCAGCCGTGCCGACCGGATACTGGCGCTCGAATGCCTGGATCGCGTCGGTTTGCTTGGGCACGCAGGCCAACGCGCCGATACGCTTTCCGGCGGCCAGCAGCAGCGCGTCGCGATCGCGCGCGCGCTCGCTCAGCGTGCCGAAGTCGTCCTTGCCGATGAACCGGTTGCGAGCCTCGATCCTCAAGCCAGCGCCGGCATTTTGGAACTGCTGCGCGGCATTTGCCAGGAAAACAATGTCGCGGTGATTTGCAGCCTGCATCAAGTGCATCTGGCGCGTGAGTACGCGGACCGTATCATCGGTCTCGATCAGGGGCGTATCGTCGTCGACGTGCCCGCGGCAGCTTTCGACGGCGGCGCCATATCGCGTTTGTATCAGCCAGGGGCGACAGTTAAAAATTCCAGCAAGCCTGACTGATACGGTGACTGCCGTAGCTTTGGCTAATTCCACACCATGCGATGTTGGCGCGTGCGGCTCAATTCGCAGCGCATGACTGATGCCTTTCGCGGCCCGGATTTGCAGCATTCGCCGATAATCTCTCGCCTCGGCGAGAAACAGCGGAACGAAGCTCTCGCGCCGAATGCTCGTGTTTACGCGTAGGGTAGGGCGGCGCGGCAGCAGCCCCTAGCTTTTCTCGGAAAACGCGCGTGCCGCGCGCTCGCAGATTTGGTCGGGCGTCAAATCTTCCTTGTGCGTCGCCAGCGACCAGCGATGGCCGAAGGGGTCGGCGACCTGGCCATGGCGGTCGCCCCAGAACATATCGGTGACCGGCATCAAAGGCTGGGCGCCCGCGTGCACCGCCTTGTCGAACGCTAAAGTGCTCGATGCGCTCGGAAAAAAGTCGGGCCGGCAAGAGCGTCAAGGTCAAGCGTTGATCGCGACCCAAGTCGTGGAACAATCGCTCGATCTCGATTTAGACGTGCTCATCAGCGACTTGGCGCCCATAGATGCGCTCAACTAGCGCGCTGGACGTCTGCATCGTCACTTCCGCGACGCGGATGGTAACCCAGCGGAGCAAAACCTGAGACCTGCACCTGTATTCGAGGTCTACGCGCCTGAATTCGATGCGCAGCCGCGTGCCGATCGGTACTCGCGAATGTTTCGACGCGCGAACTACGTCTATCTGGACACGGGCCGGCTTTGGCGTGAGAAGAAGGAAGTGTGATCCCCACACTCGTGGGGATGAACCGACAAGGGTCTACGACGTCGCATATTCCGTGACCGGCGGACACGTGCAGATCAGTGTGCGGTCGCCCTGCAGGTTGTCGATGCGCGCGACTGGCGGCCAGTATTTGTTGTCGATTAGATAAGGCAACGGGAAGAACGCCTGCTGCCGCGAATACGGCCGCGTCCAGTCTTC
>JACMKV010000171.1 GCA_014379915.1 Burkholderiales bacterium | reverse complement strand
CAGCACCCCCATCCCAGCCTTCCCCCGTCAAGGGGGAAGGGGCTCGCATCGGAGCGCTTTCCGATCGGCGCAACATCATCGTGATCGCGGATGAGGCGCATCGCAGCCAGTATGACTTTATCGACGGCTTCGCGCGGCATATGCGCGACGCGTTGCCGAACGCTTCGTTTATCGGATTTACCGGCACGCCGATCGAAAAGGCCGACGCGAATACGCAAGCGGTATTTGGCGATTACATCAGCGTGTATGACATTCAGCGCGCGGTGATCGATGGCGCGACCGTCCCGATCTATTACGAAAGCCGGCTGGCCAAGCTGGCCTTGAAGGACTCCGAGCGACCGAGGATCGATTCTGATTTCGATGAAGCAACCGAGGGCGAGGAGGTCGAGCGCCGCGAGAAGCTCAAGACCAAATGGGCGCAACTGGAAGCGATCGTCGGTTCGGAGAATCGGCTTAAACTGATCGCGCGCGATCTGGTCGAGCACTTCGAAAATCGGTTGGCGGTACTCGAAGGCAAAGCCATGGTGGTCTGCATGAGCCGCCGCATTTGCGTTGAACTCTATCGAGAGATTGTGGCGCTGCGCCCGCAATGGCATGACGAAGCCGACGATCAAGGCACGATCAAAGTGGTGATGACAGGTTCCGCCTCCGATCCGCTGGACTGGCAGACGCATATCCGCAGCAAGACCCGGCGCGAAGCGTTAGCGCTGAATTTTCGTGACGCCAGGCATCCGTTCAAGATTGTGATCGTGCGCGACATGTGGCTTACCGGTTTCGATGCGCCGAGCCTGCACACGATGTACGCGGACAAACCGATGCGCGGGCACGGGCTGATGCAGGCGATTGCGCGCGTCAACCGCGTGTTCAAGGACAAGCCCGGCGGGCTGGTCGTCGACTACCTGGGCTTGGCGGATCAATTGAAACGGGCGCTCGCGATCTATACCGAGAGCGGCGGAACTGGCAAGACGGCAATCGACCAGGAAGAAGCGGTCGCGCTGATGCTGGAAAAGCACGAAATATGCGCCGGCTTATTTCATGGTTTTGATTGGTCTAAATGGATTTCGGGAAAACCGCAGGAGAAACTTGGTGTGTTGCCAGCAGCGCAGGAACACATCCTGGCGCAGGACGATGGCAAACGACGGCTGCTGCAAGCGGTGACGGAGTTGTCGCAGGCTTTCGCGCTTGCCGTCCCGCACGAGCAGGCGCTCGCGATTCGCGATGATGTCGGATTCTTCCAGGCCGTTCGCGCCGTCCTCGCGAAGAACGCGCCGGGAGAACAAAAGACCGATCACGATCTCGACCACGCCATCCGTCAACTGGTGTCAAAGGCGATGGTATCCGATCAAGTCGTCGATATCTTCGCGGCGGCAGGACTGAAGAAGCCGGACATCTCGATCCTTTCGGATCAGTTTCTCGCGGATGTTCGCGGCATGCCGCAGCGCAATCTCGCCGTCGAGTTGTTGCGTAAGCTGCTGCACGGCGAAATCAAAATACGCTCGAAGAAAAATGTCGTGCAGGCACGTTCATTCAGCGACCTCCTTGAGCAATCGGTGCGCCGCTATCAAAACCGGGCAATCGAGACGGCTCAGGTGATTGAGGAATTGATCCAGCTTGCAAAGGATATGCGCCAGGCGAATGCGCGCGGCGAAGAATTGAGGCTGTCGGAGGACGAGCTTGCGTTCTACGACGCGCTGGAAGTAAACGACAGCGCGGTGAAGGTGCTGGGTGAGCCGACGCTAAAGACCATCGCACGCGAGTTGGTCGAATCAGTGCGCAGAAACGTCTCGATCGATTGGACGGTTCGCGAGAATGTGCGGGCGCAGTTGCGCGTAATCGTGAAGCGAATTTTGCGCAAGTACGGCTATCCTCCTGACAAGCAGGAGAAAGCGACACAGACCGTGCTGGAGCAGGCGGCGCTACTATCTGGCGAGTGGGCGGCGGCGATGTGAAAACAGCGTACCCGTCATTGCCACTGGAATCTTGCTTCTGCAGAACAATGAGCAGGCGCTTCTCTGTTGCGTTTCCAGGTTCACCCCCGTCACTGGAAGACTTAAACGTCTGGATAAAAAACTCTCCCTTCGGGGGACTTAGAAGGGAGAGTTTTAGGGAGAGTTTTAGGCCAGTTCCATTGTGGATCGGAATTAGATTGGCCCCCAGGTCAATTAGGGTGAGCTGTCATAAAACCCTGATAGACTTCCCGCCAGTGCAGCGCTTTTTCCGGCATCCCGTGTGATTCAGCGGTCTGGATGTCGTCGAGGATATATTCCTTGATAATGCTGATGCCAGCGGCGGTCTTGAGCAGGCAGCATCCGAGTTCGGCGGCGACTATCTCGGGCATATGTTCGTGTTGTGAGATAGCCAAAACTTCATCTTCAGTCAGTTCGCAAAAATCCAAGCAATCATCGAAAGTCAACATGTGGAGCCTCTTATGGTTCGGGCACGGTCCTTTTTGGCAACCGTGTCACGCGGATTATTCTCCCTACGATATATGAGTATTATGACAATTCGAATATACCGAGCGGCCTCAGCTTGAAGGCGCAATAGTTGTTGCGTAGTTGTCGCTGGGATGATCACATCATAGGCCGGCGAAACTGCGAGTCAAGCTGCATTGCGGCAGTTTCCTGGTTCTCCGGGCCCCCGCAACAGACCTGCGCAAGCGCGCCGTCGTGGACGCTGCGCCGCACCAACATTGCGAATAAATAAATATCTGTTCAGGTTCGGCGGATCACAGCAGCTAGCAGTACGATGGCATTTTTGCGGCTCGAATCCTGCTGAAAAATCGTATCGCGCAGCGCTGCTGCCAACGTTGCGCGATTCATCTACCAAGGAGGGCCCATGACCATCACAGCCACCAACATCTCCGACTACGACGCCATCACCAAAACCGTGCAGCACTACATCGATGGCGCCAGGTCCGGCAAGGGCGACGACATGCGTCCGGCGTTTCACCCTGACGCGACGATCTTCGGCTACGTTGGCCCTGATCTCTTTGCCGGTCCGATCGAGAAGCTATTTGCGTGGAACGATCAGAACGGTCCCGCAAAGGACATTCAGTCGCGGATCACCAGCATCGATGTCGCTAACAGCGTCGCATCCGTGCGGCTGGAATCGGACAACTGGACAGGTCATCGCTTCACCGATTTGTTTACGCTGCTCAGGGCCGATGGCGAGTGGAAGATCATGAACAAGGTTTTTCATCTGCACGCTTGAGCGGGCAGCGATCAGTGCAAGGCGCATATAAATGCTTTCCCGGTATCGAGCCGTGGCGTTAAAGACGTTACCGGACCTTGAGTTAGCGGAGCGTTTGCGGACGGTGTTGAGACGGGTATGAGCTAAGGCCCCTTCTAAGAAGTCATCCTGAGCCCTTCGGCGTGCTCAGAGCTTGCCCCCGGCTCGAACGGGGGGCGGGCTCCCGTGAAGGATCTGCTGTAAAGGAAGCAAAGCAGATTCTTCGGCCTAAAAGCTTCAGAATGACGCTTGTTCAGAGGTTCTTAAGTGAGCTGGACTTTTCCTGGCAGCAAACATCAAGGCATTTTCCGTAGTGAAAATTGGAGACGCGCGCATGACCGACCTGACCATTGACCCGGGTATCAAAACTTTTTTCGGCGGTTGCCCGCACGATTGTCCCGATACCTGCGCCATGCTGTACGACGTCAAGGACGGGCGGCTGCTGGATGTGCGCGGCAATCCCGATCACCCGTACACGCGCGGCGGTCTGTGCGTGAAGCTCAAGGATTT
>JACMKV010000170.1 GCA_014379915.1 Burkholderiales bacterium | reverse complement strand
GTTGTCGAGGCTTTTGGCGGCCGCGTTCAAACCCTTGATCAACTCTTTCAGGACCAGCTTCTCGTCGTTGATGACGAGGATGCGGCTCACGGGTTTGCGCATGAAACTTTCGCGGAAGGTGTTACCGGACTTGCGTCGAGGACCGCGAGCGGGGGAGCGAGGAGGGAATGCTAAAACAAAGGGTCCTGGCAGGCGCGCCGGCCCAGGCGAGTATCCTAGGCCAGCGCCTTGATCGAAGCGGACAGACGGCTTTTGTGCCGCGCGGCCTTGTTCTTGTGAATGATGCGCTTATCGGCAATTGAATCCAGGGTCGAAATCGATACGCGGAATACTGCTTCGGCGGCCGTCTTGTCGCCAGTATCGATTGCTTTTTTGACGCGCTTGATCGCGGTGCGCAACTCCGAGCGCAAGCTCGTATTGTGCCGGCGCCTTTTTTCCGACTGGATTGCGCGTTTTTTCGCTTGTGCGCTATTGGCCATATGAACTCCTAAAGAACTTCGGTGTGCCTGCGGAGGTGTTCCGGAAAAGGCGGCAATGGTACGTTTATTCACCCTGCCTTGCAAGTTGCGGGGGCGGCCGCATGGCGGCATTCTGTCCCTATTCTGCTCCGTATGCGCGTGTCCATGGTTCGCGAATGCGAATAGTTGAAGCAGATGATTTGCCATTTTACGATCCGAAGAATCCCATACAATAGCGCCGTCATTAAATCATCGTGAATTCCATGCAACCTCTCATCAAGGAAAGTCTCACCAGGCTCGGCCGCAGGTTCGTGGACGGTCTCGTTCTCGTCGCAGTTCTAACAACGCTATGCGCTTGCGATTCCGGGAAAGACAGGCAGGCCGCGCAAAGCAGCGCTGCCGCCACCGAGATCCGCGTCGGCCACTTCCCGAATATAACGCACGGCCAGGCGCTTTATGCTCGTGCTACCGGCAATTACGAGAAAACCATCGGCGTACCCGTGCGCTGGACAACATTCAACGCGGGGCCCACAGCCATCGAAGCCCTGTTCGCCAAGTCGATCGATGCGACGTACATTGGGCCTAATCCGGCGATCAACGGGTATTTGAAATCCAGGGGGCAGGAGTTCGTGATCGTAGCGGGAGGCGTCAGCGGCGGCGCCGGTATGGTGGTCAGAAAAGACGCGGGCATCAAACAAGCGCAGGATTTTCACGGCAAGACCATCGCCACGCCGCAGCTCGGCAATACGCAGGATGTCGCCGCGCGCAACTGGTTTGCCGGCAAAGGTTATAGCTTCAAAGAGGCTGGCGGCGATTTGTCGATTTTGCCGTTGGCCAATCCCGATCAGTTGAGCCTGTTTCAAACCGGGCAGATCCACGGCGCGTGGACAGTCGAGCCGTGGTTGTCTCGCCTCGAAATCGAAGGTGGCGGCGATCTTTTTCTGGACGAAAAAACGCTGTGGCCGGACGGACGCTACGTGACCACGCATCTCATCATTCGCAAGGCGTTTCTGCAGCAGCAGCCCGACCTCGCGCGCAAGCTGATCACTGCTCACGTCGAGGCGACGCAAAAAATCAATGTCGACAAAGCGCGCGCGACTACGATCCTGAATGAAGAATTAAAGAAGGAAACGGGCAAGGCGCTGCCGCAGAATGTGATCGAACGCGCGCTCGGCCGCGTCGAGTTTACCTGGGACCCGATCGCGGCTTCGCTCTACAAATCTGCCGAATCCGCGCACAAGATCGGCTTCATCAAGCAAGCGCCGGATCTCGCCGGCATTTACGACCTTCGCTTGCTGAATGAAGTACTGAGCGAAAAGAAACTCGAAGCGGTCAGCGATAAATGATGCAGGCCAAAGCGCGCCATTTGTCGAGCAAAACCCACGAAAATCCCCAGCTCCGCCTGATAGACGTCGGCAAAACGTATAAAAGTCATACGCAGACGGTGACCGCG
>JACMKV010000169.1 GCA_014379915.1 Burkholderiales bacterium | reverse complement strand
ATTGTCGAGGGGCCCGATGAAGCAGTAACCTCCGCGCTGCTGAAGGTGGGCTCGCTCGGCAATGTTCGAACGCAAACGTTGCGTGGCTTCTCCGCGGATGAGATGAAGAAGATTATTGGCAACATGCAGTGACAACTGTTCGGGCGTTGCAAGCCGGAGGGCAGCGCCTGATCGGTCCACGAGCGAAGTATCTCGTTCGAAGAGATCGTTCTGGCGATCGAGGCCGACGGGTGGCTGGATATTCTGCAGCATCCGAACCGGGGGCGGTATCCGAACCAGCAAGTGCTCGTCGTCGTCCTCGATGGCTACGTCTATCTGGCGCCGTTCATCGAAGAAGCCGAATCACGAGCACGTCTGCCGAGCGGTTGATGCAGCGGGAGGTCATTGACAAATACAACGAGAATGCAAAGAGAATCATTGATACCCTGGACAGGTAACAACTTCGTGTCGGGAATATCCTTGCCAGGGCATCGCTTATCGAACATTTGAAGGTTCCGAGAAAGTGGCCGACGTTTTTATCAGTTACGCTAGCCCAGATCGCGAAAAGGCGAAGCGTCTCGCTGATGCGCTTGCTGCGCGAGGGTGGCCGGTGTGGTGGGACCGAAAGATTCCCTACGGCAGGACTTTCGACGAAGTGATCGAAGAAAACCTTGACGTGGCGAAGTGCGTTCTGGTCCTCTGGTCCACATCCTCGGTCGCCTCCAAGTGGGTGAAGGCCGAAGCCTCTGAAGGGGCTCGCCGGAAAATCCTTATACCGGTGTTGCTGGAGACAGTTGTGCGCATTCCTCTCGAATTCAGATTGATGCAGGGGGCTAATCTATCCGACTGGGAACCACCCACCCCTCATACGGAGTTCGACCAGTTATTGACGCACATTGCGGGAATGCTCGGGCCTCCAAGGGTGGCGGAGACCCGTGCAGCGGACGCTGAACTTCCCTTGGAAATTCCCACGCCAACCGGTCCAATTGCCTCGGAAGTAGAGAAAACTTCCCAAGAGAGAATAGAGAAAACTTCGGGGCCGGTCAGGCCGAAGCCAAAAGTCGTTACGCCGACCGAGGGAGTTCCTGGCAATTTGGTAAACAAGCCCACCGAGCCGCGCTCAATCCCACCGCGTCAGGCCACAACGGCAGGCGCAGGTGTAGTCACACGCCCTGATGACAAAATGGAAATTACTTCTGCGGAAGAAAGCGTCTCGCGGCAGCGGAAAATCCTGGCGTCAGAAGCTCCCCAGGCGGAGCCCGGGCCGATTAAACGGAAAACATGGCAAGAGGGATTTACCGAACACCAAAAAACTCAAACCGAGCCAGACGTTGCGACAAGAATGGCGTCTGTAACCCCATCTGGCCAAGGCCTCCGGCCACTATGGGAGACAAATCGGACAATGGTCATCATCGCGGCGTTCGCGGTGTTAGTGGGCGTACCCATCTTGGTCTCGCTAACGACGGACGGAGAGGATTCCGCGCCTGTGACGCGGGTTCCTGCGCCTGTTGCTTCGCCTAAGCCGGGGGTCGCGGCAACTCCACTGGTATCGAAGGAGGATGCCGAGAAACAGAATCAGAAAGGGGACGCGTTCTTTTTCGGCAAAGGTGTCGCTCAGGATTATGTTCAAGCGGCTGATTGGTACCGCAAGGCGGCGGAGCAGGGGAATGCAGATGCGCAAAAGAACCTTGCTGTCATGTATGACGAAGGCCTTGGCGTCGCCAAGGACGATAAGGAAGCGGTGAGCTGGTTCCGCAAGGCGGCGGAACAGGGGATGCGTGGGCGCAATACAAGCTTGGTTTCACGTATGGCAAAGGCCGCGGCGTCGCCAAGGACGATAAGGAAGCGGTGAGCTGGTACCGCAAGGCGGCGGAGCAGGGGAATGCAGAGGCGCAATACAACCTTGAATTAAAGCGCCGTGGCGTTTGGTGAGGCCCAGGTCAATGTAGGGCGAATTTTCTTCGCCAATAGCGAATGGTTTTGCGGGGATGAGCCGTAAAATGAAACGATGAGCAGGCGAGAAGTAGTGCCAACCGCTGTGAATCAGGTCGTTTACTGAGTGCCCAAGATCTTCATCAGCTATCGCCGCGAAGACAGCGCCGACGCGGCCGGGCGTTTACGCGATCGCCTGGCGCGCGAGGTCGGGTTTTTTTCGACGTATCTAACATCGCTTCGGGCGAGCGCTTTGCGCAAGTCATCGATGAAAAACTGGCTTGCTGCGATGCCTTGCTGGCCGTAATTGGCAACACCTGGCCCGGGAAGCAATCGATTTCGATGCGGAATTCATCGCAGCGGTGGAAAGCGCAAAGCGCTCCGGGACTGCGGCATTTTTCGGCGCCAGATTGCGTTCGAATTGGGAAATCTCAGCCGTCGATGGCGCGGCCAGCGGCGTCGGACAGTATCGGCAAACGCATGGGCTATGCATCGCTAGCGCCGTTGGCCATAGAGCGCGACAGCCGTACCTTAAACTCGCTCGCGCTGCATGGCGTCTATCGCCCTCTGGAGGTCGGTTTGGATCGCAAGCACAGTCTGCTTAAAATGCGCGGGCATGACGCCCTGCAGCTACTGGAATTTTTGCTGCTCGAACAAGTCAGGCTGCCTCACGCCGGCTGCGTCGCCATCCAGAACGGCGATGCGGTGGCTGAATGGATCATCCGGCTTTCACCCGTGGAAAGTCTACGGGCGCCCGGTTTACGTTACCACTACGAAGATGTGATCGCTCAACAGCCACCTGCGTCACAAACTTCGCGGGCAAGATATCCTTGTGGGCTTGCAAAAAAAAGCGAAGACAAATTTTTCGTGCGCGGCGCGTCGGTTCTATCTTCGTCGAAATCGGCGCAATTTTCGTCAAGGCGAGAGGCATGTCCCGCGTCGATACCGAGTTTGTCACCGCCGGCGCCGAAGGAACGGAATACGCCGTACAAGTGCGTCCGCAAGACGAAGTTTCGGTGGTGGTGCTCGAAGGCAAAGTGAGCTGCCTGTCGCGCCTGGAAGATGGCCCAGATTCCTGCTGAGCGCGGGAGAATAGACCGATTTTCCGGGTTGGGGATTCTGAAGACATCCAGCGCCGGGTAAACGAAATCGAACGAACGCGCTCCCCGCCCCAACAGCGGGGTCTACCCCTAGGAAAATACCGCTCGAAGCGCAATCGAATCTTGTCTCCTGGCATTTCTCGCTCCGCTATTTCTCCTGGCCTGCGACTATAAAAGATTCTTTGGACAGTCGCGATCGCCTTGCCGAAATCGGCGCTGGGGTCGATGGTGTCGATGTCCCTGAACACCTTGTCCTTGCCGAAGTGCCGGCTCAGGCGGTCGTAAATTCTACCGGCGATAGCTGCGCTATCTTCGCGGCGGTAGCTGATGAAAATGGCGGCATATTTTAGCCGCAAGTCTCTTAGTCTAGCGCTTACTGTTCAACCATCACATCACAGCGTCGTCAGCTTTTCCCTCTCCACTGCCATCGAAGTTGCCGATTCCGGCGATACGGTTCTGCGCCGAATCAAAATTCCAGCCTCCAAACGAAGTGCCATTCGGTAGCGCGAAGTAAGCATCGAACGTGTCCTCCCCTTTGTTTGAGAATACCTATGCCCCACCGGATAGAGGCAGTTGGAAACTTCACGGGCTCGCGAGAACGCCAACTGCTCATCCGAAGTCAGTAGTGAAAAAGCCATAGTTTGAAATAAAGTCGCCGTGAAGAACGCCATGAGCAACGGTCACATCTTCATTAGCTACCGCCGAGATGACTCGGCAGGCTACGCACGCGCAATCTATGACCAGTTCGTTCAACATTTCTCCATAGAACGCGTTTTCATGGACGTAGATGCAATCGAGCCGGGACACCCGTTCGATGAAGCCATCGAGAGGGCGGTAGGCCAATGCGAGATATTGCTAGCGGTAATCGGAAAGCGCTGGTTGGGTCAGCAAGCGGGCACCAGTCCGCGCATCAACGATCCAAAGGATTATGTCCGTTTAGAAATTGGTGCTGCGCTATCACGGAACATTCGCGTAGTTCCGGTGCTGCTCGACGGAGCGAGCATGCCAACCGAAGAGGAATTGCCAGAACCCCTTCGTGCGCTGGCGCGGCGGAACGCAATTGAGATCAGCAATAGCCGCTTCAAATCCGATGTGGAGAGGCTGATAGCGGCCGTTAGGAAGGCGTTGGGCAAACCTGACAATCCAATGCAAAAGTTGTATTGGATCGTAGGCGCATTCGCTGCAGGCGCACTTTCGGTGATTATCTCTACTTCCAATTTCCCAGTTAAGACCGCAACCGTTCTGCTGAGTCGGTGCCAGGTGAAAAGATGAGCCAAGTCCTCCTAAGCTTGCCGACTCACGGCAAACGGCCGAAAAGCCCAATTCAGATCCATCACCAGCCCCCAAAGTGGGAAGCCCAATGCAGACCAACCAGCATCCTCTTTCCGGCAAAGAAAACGAGCCCAACAATCAAGCTCCAGAAGCCAATCCAATTGCACTGGGAACCAGGACTCAAGGCGTAATAAAACCAAATGATGATCGGGATTTCTTCAGGTTCAGAACCTCTAGCCGCACGCCCAGCAACACGAGAGTGATCGTGCGAAAGTTGTCATCGCAGGGCTTCTCTGCGGACGTAAGCATTTATGACAAGAATGAGCAACATATTAAAGATCAAACCAAATCTGGTGATACACCTGTCAGTTTCGTCTTCGAATCTACTCCTGACTCCGTCTATCTGCTATCGGTGAAAGTCCCTTATGGGGAAGCAGGTCCCTATGAACTGGAAGTACGCGAAGAGTGACTGACGATGCCTCTGTTCGCTCCAATTGACTGCGTTTCTATTGATCTTTTCATGGCAACTTACGTCCCATCCAGCGTGATGAATTTGAGACGTTCCTGAACGGCGCCCCGCAGTAACGGGGTTTTTGCGCCCGCATCAATATTCGCGTCGCGGCTTCTCGTACTCGCGCGCGGAAAACACAAAGGGCACGGTGCGCCCGACCAGCGTCTCGATCAGCGAGAGCTCCTCGTCGGTATGATTGATGAACGGCGCCCGGCGGATGTTGTTCCCGCGGTTTTGACTACCGCCGAGGATGTAGAGCGGCTTGTCGTGGTGCTTCGTCGCGACGATTTCCTTGCTGCCCGGGTCATCGTTGGCGGTCACTTCCGTAACTCCGTAACAAGTACAGAAGTAGGTCCGCTGCGGATCAGTCTCGAGATACATACCCGTTCCCTTGATCAGGATGGTGGCGGTGTCCGTCTGAACTCGACGCGATCCGGGGGCATACCGCATGTACCTGATGCGTGTACCTATTACTTTGGTGCTACGCCTTTTGTCGTATTTACGAGAAAGCGATGAAGTAGAACAATAAGAAAAGCGCGTCTTGCGCTCCACAGCCCCATCAATTCGATAAGCCCCGAAAGGGCGATCGGTAGATGGTGCAGTTCACACCAAGATACGGAGGACATATGAAAAAGGCTAAGTACATCGTTCTAAAAAGCAGCCGTGCCGCGACTCGTGATGTTTTCGCAGGTGTCAGGGGATTGCCGGGCGCGCGGGACTTGGATCCACCTGGGCTTTCACTTGAAGTCGATGAAATCGAAAGAAGCCGGCTGCCGGCGTTGAGCAACAGAGCTGACGTGGTGGCTGTTGCACCCGCGATGCCGATGAAGCTGATCAAGCCTAGAGAAGGCAACGCGGCGCCCGCCGCCGCGCAAATCGCGTGGGGAGTAAAAGCCGTTGGCGCGGATAACTCGCCCTTCACCGGCGACGGCATCGTCGTCTCGGTGCTGGATACGGGAATCGACGCTTCGCATCCGGCATTTTCGGGCGCGCAAATCATCGAGCAGGACTTCACCGGGGAAGGCAATGGAGATCAGAACGGTCACGGCACGCATTGCGCGGGAACTATTTTTGGGCGCAACGTCAATGGGACGCGCATCGGTGTAGCGCCGGGGGTAAAGAAAGCGCTGATCGGCAAGGTGCTCGGCAATGAGGGCGGATCGAGCGACCAAATTTGCAACGCCATGCTATGGGCGGTCGAGAACGGCGCGCATGTGATTTCGATGTCTCTCGGAATCGATTTCCCCGGCTTCGTGAAGCTGTTGCAGGATAACGGATTTCCTCCGGAACTGGCAGCCACGCGCGCTTTGGAAGCTTACCGCGCGAACACGCAGCTTTTCGAGAGGCTGGCTGCACTCATCAGAGCTCGCGGCGTTTTCTCTCAGCCCGCGCTGGTCGTCGCAGCGGCCGGCAACGAAAGCAGAAGAGACGAAAACCCCGATTGGGAGATCGCGGTAAGCCCTCCGGCCGTAGATGAAGGCATTATCTCCATAGCAGCGCTCGGGGAGGGCGCTCAGGGGCTTACGGTCGCGCCGTTTTCGAACACGGGCGCAAACGTCTCCGGGCCAGGCGTAGATGTGGTTTCGGCGAAACTTGGCGGAGGGCTAAGGGCGCTGAGCGGAACCAGCATGGCGACCCCTCATGTGGCAGGAGTCGCCGCGCTGTGGGCCGAGAAGTTGAAGGCAGCCGGAAGCCTCAATCATTTCAACCTGACTGCGCGTCTTTTAGGGTCAACGATCAGCAGCAGTTTGCAAGCCGGATTCGATCCTTTCGACGTCGGGGCGGGGCTGATTCAAGCGCCGCAATAACAGGTTTATGAACGGCCAGTAATAGTCCTACGTGCTGGTACCCGGTGCTGATTGTGGAAAATCGGAGAGAATTCGGCGTCGGTGTTTCGGAGAGTGACGTTCGGACACCCGTGCTTCCTTGCGGCCTCGGTATCTATTGCTGCAGCGTTAATAGTCGTGCCGGCATTGAAGCGGACGCTTTCGATTCTGATTAGGCGTTATGACAGCCTTTTTAGATATAACGTCGGGCGCTTACTCTGGAGTTAGGCCCCTCGTGCGCGGGCGGGGCTTCTGACGAAGCATGAAGCGCAACCTTAATTTCGGAAGGAGAGAAAAAATGGCTACAAAATCTACAAAAGATCCAAAGGGTATCAAAGGTATGGAAGAACCTATGCAAGGAGCGCAAGTGCCTACCGGAGAAATCGAAAAAGAAGCGGTAGCGAGCGAAATCTCGGCGGGCGGCATGGGATCGACGGAGGGTAATATGCCAGCACCGGGAATGGGGGCATCCGCGTCAGCAGGAGGTGGAATGCCGGCAGGGAGCATGGCGGAGCCCGCGGCAACGGCTACTGAAATGCCAGCGGCCGCGATGGCAGAGTCTGCGGCGACTACAGGTGTAATGCCGGCGGGCGGGATGGCAGAGTCTGCGGCGACTACAGGTGTAATGCCGGCGGGCGGGATGGAGAAGGACGAATTGGGCGTCGATCGCTTCCGACCGACCAATCTGCCACCCGGCGCCGTTCCGCCGGCCGCATTTGAGCCTGGCGTCGTGGAGGTCGAATTCCGCGAAGGGGTACGGCCGCAAATCATACCCGCCACTACAGGAGCTCCTTCGACAATCTCAAGTCCGGCCGGTGTGAACCTTGCGGGACTTAACCAGATTTTCCAAAATTATCAGCTTGAACGAGCCGAATCGAGCTTTCAGACATCAGAGCAGGAGGCAGCGCAAGCGCAGGCGGTGGCGCAACAGCAAGGTGTCGCCGTCCCGAACCTCGAGAGTTTTGTCACGTTGCACTTCCCGGCAAATGCGGATACGCAACGTATCGCCCAGGAACTTAACCGGTTGCCCGAGGTGGAGCGCGCAGTTGCCGTGCCGAAGGCTATCCCGCCTCAAACGCCGTTGAACGAACCGCTTGTGGGCACTACCGATCAGGTGGTGTTGAACCCCGTCAGCGGCCTGGAAAATCAGTGGTACATCTTCCGCTGTCGGACGAACCACACCTGGAACATGGCTTCCGGCGATGGCGTGGTCATCGCCGACATAGACTGGGGATACCGCACCAGCCATCAGGACCTGGCATCCCGTCTCGACCTGAGCCACGCCTACAATGCCTTTGACGGGGGCACCAATGTGTCCACCGGAGGGTCGGTTTCTCACGGCACCGCCGTTATGGGCATCGCGGGAGGCGCGGACAACAATCTGGGGATGGCAGGGTTTGCCTACGGCGCCACCCTTTGGCCGGTGCAGGCAGACAGCGGGCCCGGAACCGCTCTCGGCGGGAATGCATGGGCAAGGGCCATCGACTGGGTCCGCACGGCTAATGGCGGTGGCAGGCGCAAGGTCATCATTCTTGAAGTGCAGACCGGCGCGTTTGGCAACTACGAGATGGTTCCTTCAGTGAATGCGGCCATCCGTACTGCGATAGCAAATGGCGTAGTGGTGTGCGTTGCGGCTGGCAATGGCGATCGGAATGCCGGCATCGACGATTCAGGCAATCCCATTCCGGAGACGGGTTCCATTCTTGTCGGAGCAACAGAATACCATGCCACGCAGAACCGTCGGGCTGGTTTCAGTAACTTCGGACCGCGGATTGTGGTCTGCGCACCGGGTGACGGTTCCCATGATCTGACTTGCAGTAGTTCCTCCGATAGCGCCTATCGCAACGGTTTCGGCGGCACTTCCGGCGCCACGCCCAAAGTAGCCGGCACTGTCGCGCTGATGCTGGATGTGAACCCCAACCTCTCGCACACAGAGATCCGGACCATCCTCAACAGCACCGGAACGGCAGTCGTCACGGATGCTGGCAAGCCCGTTGGCACCTTCCTCAACGCCGAGGCCGCCGTTCGCGATGCCCGCCGGCGGGCAGGCGGGCGTATTGAGGTGTTCGCTCGCGGGTCGGACAAAGCTCTGTGGCACATGTGGCAGACCGCGCCCAACAACGGCTGGAGCGGCTGGGCCTCATTGGGAGGATGGGTCGATTCCCCCACCGTGGCGCGAAACGCCGATGGGCGGTTGGAACTCTTTGTCATCGGCTCAGATCACGCTCTATGGCACAAGTGGCAGGTCGCGCCCAACGCTGGCTGGAGCGGCTGGGCCTCGTTAGGTGGATGGATCGACCGCCTGGCCCTCGGACAGAATGCAGATGGCCGTCTCGAGGTGTTTGCTCGCGGGTCGGATGCTGCCTTGTGGCACATGTGGCAGACCGCGCCCAATAACGGCTGGAGCGGCTGGGCCTCCCTGGGCGGATGGATTGATCTGATAACGGTGGGCCAAAATGTTCTTGGATGACCAAGGTCGATTAGAGACAGGCAAGAGAGAAAGCCTGGTCGAAAACTAACAAACGCGTCAACCCGGACTGCCAAAAATGATGGCTGGGTGGTGGGGGAAGAAGCGGCGTGGTTGTCGGTTTCCAAGGGCTGCTCGACTATGCCAAGTCTGGGTAGCCCCGCTGGATTTCACGTTCAGCAGCCGATTGTTGCGCGTATGGTGGGCCTGTCGGCGCCACCGTCCGGTCTAGCTTTCGGCTGCTAAAACAAGAGGTGGAATCATGAGGCTCGCAAGTTTTAACGTAGAAAATATGTTCGACCGCGTCAAGGCCATGAACCTCGACACGTGGGCGGAAGGGCGCGCAACGCTCGAGGCGCACCAGGAACTGAACACGCTTTTCAATGAAGGAGTCTACACGCCGGCAATACAAGCAAGAATCCTCAAACTACTTGCGGATCATGGACTGCTGCGTCGGGATGAAAGCGAATTTTTTATCTTGCGCAAGTTGCGCGGCAAGCTTCTCAATCGGCGCCCCGGCGGCGAGGTGACCGTGGTAGCCAAAGGCCGGCCGAGCTGGATCGGATGGGTCGAACTCAAGACCGAGGCCGTAAGGGAAACCGCCACGGAAAATACCGCGCGCGTGATCGCGTGGGTCAACGCGGACGTGCTCGGCGTGGTGGAGGCGGAAGATCGCACCACGCTGCGATTATTCAATCAAAGCGTGCTGCCGGCTGTGACGGCCGCCGCCTACGAACACGTGATGCTTATCGACGGCAACGATAGCCGCGGAATCGATGTGGGGATGCTGAGCCGCGGCGATTACCCGATCCTTTCGATACGCTCGCATGTCGCTGACCGCGATGATAAAGGACTCGTCTTCAGCCGCGACTGCGCGGAGTTCGAGATCGGCCTGCAAAGCGGCGGCAAGCTTTGGGTGCTCGTAAATCACTTCAAAAGCAAAGGCTACGGCGGTCAAACGGCAAATGACGCGAAACGAAAGCGCCAGGCAACGCGGGTGCGCGCGCTTTACGATGCCCACGTTGCCGCAGGTCATGACTACGTCGCGATTATCGGTGATTTGAACGATACGCCCGACCGTGACCCTCTCGCGCCGCTGCTCTCGGCAGGCTCGGACTTGCTCGACATCAGCGCGATTGCGGGATTCCAGGATGGCGGGCGTCCCGGCACCCACGGAACCTGCACCGCGGCCTCCAAGCTTGATTACATCCTGCTCTCGCCCAAGCTGTTCGAAAGCGTGTCGGCAGCAAGAATCGAGCGCCTCGGTATGTGGGGTGGAAAAAACGGAACCCTATGGCCGCATTTCGATGAGGTGAAGGCCGCGGAAGACGCCGCCTCGGACCATGCAGCGCTGTGGGTGGACTTGGCCATTTGATGTCGCAGCGCGAGACCTGCTGCCGATCTCGTCGGGTTTTAGCGACCTGTTCTGGAGGAAACGGGAAGCGTCGGCATGCGGGGACGAACAACTCGACGAGAAAACAGAAATAGCGTTTAAGAAGTGTTTAAGGAAAGCGTCCGGAACACGGCGCGGGTCCTGTCTGAAGCGGGTGTAACTGAAATCGGGTACGCCTCGTTTCGCTGCGGCTACACGAGCAACGCTGATCCAAACCGGAGGACATGATGCCTGCCACGAACTTCCCGACGAGTCGCTTTCTGCTGATTGTGGATGGGCAAGAAGCCGGCTTCGTCCAATCGGTCGAGGGCGGAGCTGTGAGCGCGGAAGTGATTGCCGTATCCTCAGGATCGGAATTGTTTTCCAGTAAGCATATCGGTCCACCGCAGTACGAAGACCTAGGCATCCAGATCGGCTTATCGATGTCGCCTGCTTTTTATGCCTGGGTCGCCGATTCGTGGGTAACGAGGCAGCGGCAGCGCGACCTTTCGGTAATCGTTTGCGATGCGCAACTGAAGGCGATCCAGGAATCGCAGTTCTTCAGAACCCTGATTACCGAAACGACATTTCCGGCTCTCGATGCGTCATCGAAAGACGCCGGCACTATCGACATCAAGTTCACGCCCGAATTGTCCCGCACCAAAAAAGGCTCCGGCCAGCTGGTTCCAACTTCGGCTCCGACCAAACAGAAGCAATGGCTGGTCTCCAACTTTCGGCTCGACATTCCAGGCCTGGATTGCGCCAAGGTCAGCAGAATCGATACCTTCACCGTGAAGCAGACGTTGATTCGCCACACCGACGGAGCGGGCGCAACCAGAATTGCGCCCGACAGGCTCGATTTTCCGAATCTGAAGATTTCGCTCGCGGAGTCTTCAGCACAATCATGGTTGCAGTGGCACGAAGACTTCGTGGTGAAGGGAAACAACGGCGCTGGTCAAGAGAGGAAAGGCAGCCTGACGCTGTTAGCGCCAAACCTGACTTCGGAACTCGTGCGGATCAATTTTTTCAACCTGGGCATTTTCAGGATGGGCAGGGAGAAGGCCGCGGCGGACAAGCAGGCAATTGCCCGGCTGACGGCCGAGCTGTATTGCGAACGCATGGAACTTGTTGTGATTTCGTGATTGCGTTGTTTGACTATCACTTAATCAGGAGGACGGCCATGGCCCGTGACAAACAAGCGATCATCCTGATCCCGGGGCTCGATCCGCAGCCCAAAAACCATTATCGCGATCGGCTGGTAGGCGGTTTAGTCCACACTTCGCAAATTGCGAAGGCGGCCGTAACCGGCGAAGCAAGTGTGGCTGGTGAATCGGGCGTCAGTCTCGAAGTGAATCATGCAGGCGGCGCGACCGCTACGATCGACGTTTACGAGGCGTACTGGTTCGATCTCGTCAGCCGGGTCGGTCAGGAAACGCCGCTCGCCAAAATGGCTCGCGGATTGGGGCTGTTGTCGTACTGGTTTTTTTCGCGCGTATGGCTCGCGATGCACGGCTCGATTTATATCACGCTGGGTTTGCTGATCTCGTCGGTGCTGATGCTGCTCTGGTATTACAGCGTGCTCGCGCTCGGGCTGACCGCGATCGGCAGCGATCCGGTATTTCTCGAAACTTTCAAGAACGTGCCGGTGCTAAACGGCCTCGCACGGGAACTCGGCGAACTGGGCCGGGCGATGGGCAATTGGAAAGTCTGGGCAGCCGTTACCGTGCTGCTCGGTTTCATTCCGCTCAATACGCTCGTCGACATCGCCTACTTCAGTAAACGTTACCTGCTCAACGAATTCGACGACGATGGCGCGGGGTGCCGCGACAAGGCGCGCAAGCGCGTCCTCGAAACCATCGAGCGCATCGCCGGCGATCAAGCCTATCAATACGTGACCGTGGTCGCGCACAGTTTCGGGACCGTGATAGCCGCCGACATCTTCGCTGATTTCAGCGCGCGGCCTGGCTACTGCCCGGTGCGCCTCGTCACGCTTGGTTCGCCGATACGCGTGCTCTCCTATCGCTCGCACTGGTTGCGCGCGGAACTCGCGAGCTGCCTGCAAAACCCGGCGCTCGAGGCGTGGATCGATTTTTATTCGGATGAAGATTGGATGTGCGCGAAGGTGCCCGGACATGGCGAAGGCGAGGGCCGGGTAAGCCGCAAACTCGTGCGCGAAGCGTCGTTGCTATCCAAGCTCAGCGGCCAAAGCCATAAAGCGTATTACCATTCGCAGGAGGTCGCGCAAGCGTTGCTTGAGCCGCTGCCGCCCGCGGTGCGGCGCGATCTGGCCGTCACACACTATTCAGCAGCAGGATAAAACGAGGGCGTCTATGACTTTTTTCCTAGTACTTTGGCATATATAAATTGGTTTGAGATGCCTGTACAGTAATTTTTACTCCCTTCCCCAAGGAGGATGCGATGCCCGCCCCATTCAAGCAACTCACCAGAGAACAATTCGCCGCGCTGCTCGACAAGATAGAGTTGAAGCGCAGGATCAATGCCGTGCACATGCATCACACGTGGCGGCCGAACCACAGTCAATACGACAAAAGCGACGGCCACAAGACGATACTCGGCATGTACCTGTATCACACGCAGGTAAAAAAGTGGCAGGACATCGCACAGCACATCACCATCGCCCCCGACGGCACGATCTGGTCGGGCCGCAACTGGAATCTGCCGCCAGTCAGTGCGTCGGGGCACAACGGCAACAGCGTAGCCGGCCCGTTCATGTTCGAGATCATCGGCGATTTCGATGAAGGCGGCGACCGCTTCGAAGGCGAGCAACGCAAGACCGTGCTGGAAGTGATCGCGCGCGTCCAGAAAAAATGGGGGCTGGCGCCGGAGACCTTGAAATTCCACAACGCGATGTCGTCGAAATCGTGTCCGGGATCGGCCGTTCGTTATGACGAATTCATAGATGAAGTGCGCGTACTGCGGCAGCAGTTGGATGAGCCCGCGCCGACGCCGCGCGCGGCGACGCGAACCCCGAAACCACCATTCGCGCCCGACGCCCAGGAGATCAATCAGATCGTCGAAGATGCGATCGATGCGCTCGGCCGCGAAATCCCGCCGGCAACCGATCCGGCCGATGCCGAGCACTCGTACCAGGACGTTGACGATACGGCCACGCCCCTGGCCACGCCCCTGGCCACGCCCTCGTCCTCTCCCGGCCGGCCGGCTGCGCGCGCTTCCGGCCTCGGCCCGCAGATGCTGGCGGCGCTGCGTCCGCATCTGATCAATCTGAATCTGGGCAAGTTTTCGAGCGACGGGGAATGGAAAACCGAGCGCGGCGATGTCGACGCGATATTCGATCAGCATCTGGGCCGCGCGCTGCAGGAAGCCGCAAAAAGAAACGAACCGCTGCGCATCGTGTTTTTCGCGCATGGCGGCCTGGTCAAGGAATCGACCGGCCTCGAGATCGCGTACAAGCAACTCGACTGGTGGCGCAAAAACAACATCTACCCGATCTATTTCGTTTGGGAAACCGGGTTGTTCGAAACGATCGGGCAGCTCCTGACGCGCTCGCAGCAAGGCACGCGCAATTTCATATCGGATCACATCTCGGATCCGCTGCTCGAAAAAGCCGCGCGCGCATTGCAGGGCCCGCGCATCTGGGGCGGCATGAAGCTCGCCGCCGAATACGCGTCCGCGACAGCGGACGCCGCGAACGGCGAGGGCGGCGCGCGCTACGCCGCGATCAAGCTGAAGGCGTTTTGCGACGCCAACAAAAAAGTCGAGCTGCACGCTGTCGGCCACAGCGCGGGCTCGATCTTCCACGCGCATTTTCTTGCGGCCGCGGGCGAACTCAAAGCGCCGTCATTCAAGACCGCGCATTTTCTTGCGCCGGCTATCGAAGTCGATGTGTTCAAGAAACTGCTGATGCCGCGCGTTGGGCCGGGCAAGGGCGTCGATCACCTCAGCGTGTTTACCATGGCCAGGGATTACGAGCGCGACGACCATTGCGCGCAGGTCTATCGCAAATCGCTGCTGTATCTGGTCTACCACGCGCTCGAACGCGAACCCGAGACCGCGATACTCGGGCTCGAACAAAGCCTGCGCGCCGATGCTGAAATGAAAGCGTTGTTCGGCCTCGATTCGACGAAGCTGGCAGCGGCCGAATTGGTCCTCTCGGTTTCCGCTATCGGCAAAGGCAAAAGCGCGTCCACAGCAACGACGCATGGCGGCTTCGACGATGATGGCGCGACGATGAACAGCGTCATGCGCAGAATTCTCGGCAAGGCCGATGCCGATCGCATCGTCGAATATCCAGTCGCGCGCGGCGGTGCGCGGGCGTTCGATTCGTGGAGCGATCAAGTCGATTGGCCGCAGCGCATCAGCGATAGCATTCCGCCGGCGGCATCGCAGCAGACGCGGCCGCAGCCGTCGCAGCAGTCGATAGCGCCTGGCGGGCGTGCAGCCGGCAGCGGACGCAAACGCGCGCTGTGCATCGGTATCAACCAGTATTCAGCCGCGCCGCTGAATGGCTGCGTAGCCGATGCCGAGGAATGGGCGAGAACCTTTACGCAGCTCGGTTTCGCGACGACCCTGCTGCGCGATGCCGAAGCGACGCGCGACACCATAATCAACCAGCTAGACGAACTCGTGCGCAGCAGCGCTGCCGGCGATGTCGTCGCCTTTCAATTCGCCGGGCACGGCACGCAATTTCCCGATAACGACGGCGATGAGGCGCCCGAGGATACGCCAGACAAGGACGAAGCGCTGTGCCCTTTCGACTATGCGGCCGGCGCCTATGTCATCGACGATGACTTGCGCGAAATCTTCGCTCGCCTTGGCGATGGCGTTAATTTGACCGTCTTTACCGATTGCTGTCACTCGGGAACGATCAGTCGCTTTGCAGTCGGCGCCGATCCCTCGCACGGAGCGCCTGGCGGCGACCAGCGCGCGCGCTTTCTGCCAGCGTCCGATGCGATGCAGCAAATGCATCGGCAATTTCGTGAGCAGAAGGGAGGGGCGCGCGCCGTGTCTCCGGGCCGGCAGGCGATGAAGAACATCGCCTTCTCGGCGTGCCGTTCCGAACAGGTCGCATGGGAGAGCGGTGGTCACGGCGATTTCACGGTGCGGGCAATCAGGATTCTGCGAGGCGGCATCGATGGTCTGTCGAATGAGCAATTCGCGCAGCGCATGCTCGTCGAGTTTGGCGTGGGCGCGCGCCAGGAGCCGCAGCTCGATTGCCCCGATCACGCGGCGGCCCGCGGCCTGCTGCAGCCGCTGTCGGCGAACGGCGGCGCGCCTTCAGGCATCGCTGCTACTCCCGAAGCGGCGCTGTCGCGGCAGATGAAAGCGGAAACGATACAAACGCTGCAAGGATTGATTCAAAGGTTGCGGGGCTGATATGACTGGCCAACCGGGCGCAACTGCGTCGACTCCGGAAGCGACCGAAGCGGTCACGCAAAGCCGCGGCGAAGCGGCTCTCGGCGCTAGCCCTGCCGCTGCGCCGGAAAAACAGACGGCGCGCCAGGATGATCGCTACGAGCTCGGCGCAGGCATCAAACGCCGGTCGGCCGCGCCGCACGAGCGCGCCCGCAATGAACCGCTGTACCGGCCGCTGCGCATCTTTACCATCGATCCTGCTGTGCCTCGGCTCGATGGCGCCGTCGCGCTTGTCAATGTTCCGTACGAGCCGCTAGCCCCCGGGCCGGTCGGAGCGTTATTCAAGGTCGACAATTACGACGGCTTCGAGAAAATCCGCTATCGCCGCGCCGATCTCGACAGCAAGGAAGTATTGATACGCGATGGCTATGACCCGTCGCAATCCGATCCGCGTTTTCATCAGCAGATGGTGTATGCGGTGTGCAGCACGGTCTATGCGGCGTTCCGCAAGGCGCTCGGCCGCCACCTCGGTTGGGGCCCCGGCGTGCAGGACGGTAAGTTGTTGATCAAGCCGCATGCCGATCACGCTCGCAACGCCTACTACGACGAGCGCGCCGGGGAATTGCGCTTCGGCTACTTTGAGGCCGATCAGGAAGCGAACGACAACACTCTGCCCGGCGGATTCGTGTTCACCTGCCTGTCGCACGATATCGTCACGCACGAAGTCACGCACGCGCTGCTCGATGGCTTGCGCGCGCAGTTCAGCCAGCCGAGCGGCCCCGACGTCATCGCATTTCACGAAGCGTTTGCCGATCTGGTCGCGATCTTCCAGCGTTTCAGCTACAAGGAAGTCGTGCTGAACGCGATCCAGAAATCGCATGGCGTCATCTCGGAAGCGAACTATCTGACCGATCTCGCGCTGCAGTTCGGGCATACCACGGGTATAGAAAAAGCATTGCGCAGCGCGCTCGATGTGAACGCGGAAAGGAGGTACGACGACACGCTCGAACCGCACGCGCTCGGCTCGGTACTCGTCGCCGCGATTTTCGAAGCATTCACGACCATCTATCAGCGCAAGAGCGCACGCTATCTGCGCCTTGCGACTGGCGGCTCCGGCGTTCTGCCGGAAGGCGAATTGCCGCACGATTTGCAAAATGTGCTCGCCGATCGCGTCGCCAAACTGGCAAGTCAATTTCTCTCGTTCTGCATCCGCGCGGTCGACTACTGTCCGCCGGTCGGGCTCACGTTCGGCGATTACTTGCGCGCCATCATCACCGCCGATATCGATCTCGTTCCCGACGATATCTGGGATTACCGGGGCGCGCTGATTCAAGCGTTTCGCCGCCGCAATATCTATCCGCGCGACGTCGCCAGCCTGACCGAGGACGCGCTGGTCTGGCGTCCGCCGCGCATCGCGCTGCCGCCCATCGAAGACCTGCACTTCAGAAAGCTGCAATTCAGCGGCGAACCGGGCTACGCGGTCGAAACGGTCGAACTCGAACGCCAGGCGCGCGCGCTCGCCAGGTGCATTTCGCGCAAGGAGCACATGCGCGAATTCGGGCTTGTCGAACGCGGCGATGCCGAGCTCGAAGGCGACCAGGTCACGCTGCCGCGCATCGAGTCGATCCGCACCTCGCGCCGCACCGGCCCCGACGGCCAGATCGCGTTCGATCTCGTTGCCGAAGTCACGCAAGTGCGCAAAGTCCTCGCCAAAAAGGGTCGGCCCGCATTCGAGTACCACGGCGGCTCGACCATCATCCTCGATCCGAAAGGCGAAGTCCGCTTCGTGATACTCAAAAGCGTGCTCGGCCAGGGCCGCCTCGATCGCCGGCGCGAGTTTCTGCAGGGCGCAATCGGCAAGCGTTATTGGAAGGTCGAGGGCAACGCGTATAAACCGGTAGGGGAATTGTTCAAGCTTGTGCACAAGGTCGAGCAGCCGGAGAGTTGAAATGGAAGCTGCAGGTAGTTATCTACCAGCAAACAGGAGAACGCCGTATCGGAAAGACCTAAAGTTTGCATCGATCGATTGCTGCCCCGCGACCTGCATCGCTTTCAGCCGGCCGTGCGGCAGCGCGGCGGCGGCATGCGTGCGCTGATCGTCGCGCAAAAGCTGTGGATGTCGCTTGCCTAAAAAATCGAAGGGATCAGACCTTGTCCGACCCCATGGTATTTTGAATTTGATTGATTTTGATTGTTCGGTCAATCGACCGCGTTGAGTACGGCTTCGGCGCAGACAACTTTGCTCGCGTCCTGCCAATGCTCGACGATCAATTGCAGGCAGCTCGCGCCGTTGTATTCGTAGATGTCGAGCCGGTAGACGGCATCGATCGTGCAGGGGAGTGGCGCATTGGAACGAAACAGCATGGCTTCGATGCTGTCTGTGGCAGGTGCATGAACGGTGGTCGCACCAGCGGTACCAGCAGCAGCAGCGTGCGCTGTACTGCGATGCAGTTTCCGTAGTTTCATTTTCAGATGTTTGTCGGCGACGACGCGTTGGCTTTCGACGCTGAAGCGGTCATGGAATACCGGTTGCGGAAATCCCTGTCCCCAGATATGACCGGCGAGCGCCCTCGCACTTTCCATGTAAATGTCCTGGTCGTCGAGACTGCCGTCGGTTTCGATCACGCGTTCGAGATCGGCGGCAGTCAAAAGACCGCGCGCTACCTGTTCGAACGTGCGACTGAAACGTTCGAAGTCGGATTCTCTTAGCGTCAAGCCAGCGGCCGCGGCGTGTCCGCCAAATTTCAACAACAGGCCGGGATGGCGCTTGGCGACCAGATCGAGCGCATCGCGCAAATGCAATCCGGCGATGGCGCGCCCCGAGCCCTTCAGCTCGCCGTTATTGCCGCGCGCGAACGCGATCGTCGGCCGGTGCAGCTTGTCCTTGATGCGGGCCGCGACAATGCCGACTACACCCTGATGCCAGCCGGGATCGAACAGGCTGATCGTGAAGCTATCCCTGATTTGCGCATCATCGACTGCGACCAGCGCGGTTTCCTGCATGCCCGCTTCGATATCGCGCCGCTCGTGATTCAATCCGTCGAGCTGCTGGGCCAACGCTGAAGCAGATCCTTCGCTGTCGCTGAGGAGGCATTCGATGCCGATTCCCATATCGGCGAGCCGGCCAGCGGCGTTCAGGCGCGGCCCGAGCATGAAGCCCAGCTCATAACATCCTGCCTTGCGCGCTTCGCGGCGTGCGATTCGCAGCAGCGCGGCGATCCCGGGGCACGCGCGGCCAGCGCGTATGCGCGCGAGACCGTGATGCACGAGGATGCGATTGTTGTCGTCAAGCTTTACGACATCAGCGACCGTGCCGAGTGCTACGAGGTCGAGCAGGCTGGCAAGATTGGGCTCTTTGCGCGGACTGTCGTTTAAAAGGCTGCGAGGCGCCGGCTCGCTGCGCATCGGGTAAATCCCCTCGCCACTGCGCGTCGGCCCCTTTTCAAAAAGGGGGGATGGCGGTATCGATTGCTGCGCTTCGCCGAAATTCGCGGCAGCGTTACCCCCATCTAAATCCCCTCGCCACTGCGCGTCGCCCCCTTTTTCAAAGGAGGATTGCATTCCATTCTCAAAGGAAGCCGCGGCGCCGGCATGGTAGTGATCGTCCACGGGCGCCCCGATATGCCCCCCTTTGAAAAAGGGGGGTGAGGGGGGATTTCCGGCGCAAAACATGCCCCGGCGCCGCAGCTCGGCGCGCAACGCCAGCATCACGTAAAAAATCACACCGACGCCCGCCAGGTGCTTGCTGGGAAATTCGCAGCCCGGCTGATTGGGATTGACAATGCACAACGCGTCCGGCAGCGCATTACCTGGCAGGTGATGATCGGTGATCAGAACCGCGATACCGCTCGCGTTGGCCGCGGCGACGCCCTCGACGCTGGCGATTCCATTGTCGACCGTGAGCAGCAGATCAGGACTTTTAGCCGCCGCCAGCGCCACGATTTCCGGCGTCAGACCATAACCGTATTCGAATCGGTTCGGCACGAGGTAATCGACGGTAGCGCCGAATTTGCGCAAGGCGCGGATGGCGACCGCGCAAGCAGTCGCGCCATCCGCGTCGTAATCGGCGACGATCAAAATCTTCTTGCGCGCCGCGATCGCATCGGCTAGATGGCGCGCCATCTCTTTTGCATTCTTCAGCAAGCTCGGCGAAAGCAGTCCGGCGAGCGCGTGATCGAGCTGTTGCGGACGCGCAATTCCGCGCGCGGCATAGAGGCGCGCAAACAGCGGCGAATGACCGGCGGCGCGAAGCGCGTCGAACGATAGCTGCGAGTATTGGCGTTGAACGATGCTCGGCAAGATTTGGGGGCGCGGGAATGACGTGCAAGTTTACCCCACGACGCCACTCGGTTCATGCCGCTGTCACATGCGCTTCATGCCGTTGTAAGACAGCGCTGATAGATTTCACGAAATAACCCCACGCCGAAGGAGCCTCGAAGATGAACCTGTGCCGCGCGTCGATTGCATTCGGATTGAGCATCATGATTGCGGGCGCTGCGCTCGCCGACAACAAACTCGTCGGGCGCGCCGTATTGCCGGCCGATACCTTCGCCGAAGGCCCCACGTCAGGTCAATATATCGCGGCTGCCAATGGCCGCACGCCGCCGTTCATCGACAAGCAGCCGGTGCAGGGATTCTCGGCGGTGCTCGACAACCGCGACGGTACGTTCCTGGCGAT
>JACMKV010000168.1 GCA_014379915.1 Burkholderiales bacterium | reverse complement strand
GCGTCTTCGTTTTACGTTTTATGGGTCGTTAGCTCAGCTGGTAGAGCAGCGGACTTTTAATCCGTTGGTCGGCGGTTCGAGCCCGCCACGGCCTACCAAAAAAACTGCGAATGAATGGCCGGCAAATCAAAGCTGTGTCTGCCGTCCGATCCGAAACCAGTCGTCCGCTTCCTCCAGCGTCTCTGCAAAACCTTAAATATCCGGTCGCTGTCAGTTCGACTCCCGGCGCCACATACTTTGCTCGCATCGCAGTGAATAATCATGAATCGCGTCACGATCACGCGCCCTGACGACTGGCACCTGCATCTCCGCGACGGCGCGGCAATGGCTTCGGTGCTCCCCGCTACGGCGGCTCGCTTTGCGCGCGCCATTGTCATGCCGAATCTGATGCCGCCGATCACGACTACCGATCTTGCGGCGGCGTACCGAAGCCGCATTCATGCCGCCTTGCCTCCCGGGATTTCGTTCGAACCGCTGATGACGCTCTATTTGACCGATACGACGTCTGCCGGCGAAATCAGCAAGGCAAAACGAAGCAGCGTTGTGCACGGCATCAAGTTCTATCCGCGTGGCGCAACGACCAATTCCGCTTCCGGCGTGACCGCAATCGAAAATTGCCGCGAAGCTCTTGCCGCAATGGAACAGCACGATTTGCCCTTGCTCGTGCATGGCGAGGTCAATGATCCAGACGTCGATGTTTTCGATCGCGAAAGTGTTTTTATCGATCGCGTGCTGGCGCCGCTGCTGCTGCGCTATCCCAAACTGCGCGTCGTGCTCGAGCACCTGACGACCGCGGACGCCGTCGAGTTCATCGAGCAATCGCGCCCCGGCGTCGCGGCAACGATTACTGCGCATCATCTGCTGTTGAATCGCAACGCGCTGTTCAGCGGCGGACTGCGCCCGCATCACTATTGCCTGCCGGTGCTGAAACGCGAGAAGCATCGCCGGGCTTTGCTGAAGGCTGCAACCAGCGGCAACCCGAAGTTCTTTCTCGGCAGCGACAGCGCGCCGCACAGCTTGCAGGCAAAGGAGTCAGCTTGCGGCTGCGCCGGGGTTTACACGGCATTCGCCGGCATCGAGCTTTACGCGGAAGTATTCGCAGCGGCTGGCGCGCTGAATCGCCTTGAAGGTTTCGCCAGCTTTTTTGGCGCCGATTTTTATCGTCTGCCGCGCAATGCCGAACGAATCACGCTGATCGATGAGAGCTGGCAAGTACCTCGACAGCTGCCGTTCGGAAATGAAACATTGGCGCCGCTCCGCGCGGGCGGTAACATCGGTTGGCGACTCGCCTCGGCCTGAAAACCGATCCCGGAATCCAACGCAGGAAACCTTGAACGGAAAGACTCAGGCAATAACTTCGAAGCTCAGGCAATAACTCCCAGCTCAGGCAGTAACTTCGAAAGTCAGGCGTTCGAAGTCGCTGCCTTTTTCCAGCACGACACCCAGTTTGACGCGCAACGAACGACCGGTGTAAAGCTCCAGCGTCTGTCCTGGCGCCACCATGCCGAGCGGGAGCAGCAGGCTGGCCGGAACCTGCATGGACGGAATTTCGACCAGCAGCAAAGCCTGCGTAAAGCGATGACCTGCGCCATCCGCGCGAATCGCGACGGCGAGCGCCGCGCCGGCGAGAATTCGCACGCCGAGGTGCAACTGCATTTTGCTGTCATGGCGCAGCCATGCGACCGCGCCGATTGCGAACGCGCTGACGCCCGCCGAGCGCACCGCGATCAATTGATCATGCGCGATGCGCATGGCGCTGTCTTCGCTGCGAAACAGTCCATAGCCGGCCGCGCTTTCGTTGAACATGCGCCAGCGCTCGCTGGCAAAACCGAGTTGCGCGGCCTGCCCTTCTATGGTCTGGCCGCGAATATGGCCGAACACCTGCAAATCGTGGTGCTCCTGGACCGAATAGCCGCGCGGATGATCGGGCGGCGCGAAAATCCGTTCGCCGACATAGTAATGAATGACCGCCACGCCGACGCAGACGTCGGCCTGGTCGGAAGTCTCGCGGCGCGGAAAAGAGCGACTATGCCCGTTGCCGCACCATTGGTTATGCAGCATGGTCAGCAGCGCCTCGATCGTTTGCTCGGCGCCGTCGTCGCCTAAATCGAGTTCGGCCGGCGAATGTCCTTCGCGCAACAACGCGATGCGCTTGCGCACGCTTTTGCTCAGCGACTTGACGCTCAGATAACGCACGCTTCGTCCGCTTGGCGCGACGCCGATGTGCTGCGCGCCGCTGCGGCCGGCGAGATCGACCGCCAGCTTGTGGTCTTCGTCGCCATCGGCATACACGGCGACGAACTTTACCTTCTTGCTCCAGCGATCCAGCCAGCGATCGAGCAGCGCAGTCTGTTTCTGGTTGAGCCCGTATGGATTGGCAAGATCGGCAAGCAATGCGTGCGCATAACGCGCGCTGCAGGTACTCGTTTGATCGGCGCGATCCAGTTTGTCCCGCACCTTGCGCGTGGCGAAACCATGCTCCTCGGCATATTCGTACAACTCGTGCAGATCCTGCCAAAACGCCGCATCGACCTGGCGGTAGACGCTGTGTATTTCGGCTGCCTGACGGACCAGATAGAAAAGGCAGCGCTGACAAATCAGCGGGGCGTGTTCGGCGATCTCCCGATTACCATCATCGAAGGCTTTTAGACAGCGCCGGTACGCGCTGCCCATCAGCCGCCACAGCACCAGCGCATCGGCCCAGGTGGACTGCTCGGCGTTCGTCAGCGGAAACGCTTTGCCGGCCCACGTCTTCCGATACTGGTCCTGGACAAATGCGACAGGCTCGCGCAGCAGCTCGAGAATCTTCAGGCGTTCGAGTGCCGAAAACCCCGCTTCCTGCAGCTTTGCGAGCTCCGCAGTGATTTCCCGATGGGCAAGCTGCGCGTTCGTCAACGGCAACGCCGCCAGCCAGCGCTTGCAGCCGCGCGCGTCATCGAACGAAAGGCTGTCTTCAGAGGCTGACAGCGCCGTTTGCATTCAGTCGCTCCAATCGAGGTGTGAGATTGCGCTTGTCACCGCGGCTCGCAGGCGAGTCGCCAAATCCGGCGCAGCGACACGAGTACCCGCGCGGCGCCGCTCGCTCCACACCGGAGAAGGAAAGTGTGCGTCGTCGACAACGCGCGGGATCACGTGCCAGTGCAAGTGCGGAGTCAGGTTGCCCAGGCTGGCGAGATTGATCTTGTCCGGAGCCAGGGTCAAACGGATTGCCTGTTCGACGGCAAAGACTACGTCCATCAATTGGCGGCGCTCATCTACGGACAAATCGCTCATTTCCTTCACATGGGAATTCCAGATCACGCGGCAAAAGCCCTGATAGTCGGCGTCATTGATTTGCACGACGCGGCAGTGGCGGTTTCGCCACAGCAATTCGCCGCCATTCGATTCACATAACTCGCAATTCATAAGCACGGCGATGGTAAGACAGGGCTATTGGCCGGGCAACCGCGACCGATGAGCGGGACGAAACACGTCACGAGCGGCCAGCATGCTTAGGAGCAAAAGCAACCGAGCGGCAGGTTGGCGCTCGCTTCAATGCGCTGTATCAGCAACAGCCGTCCCGGAGCGATGGGCACTTCAGTGTATCATTCACCCGCGCCTTCGCCTGGTTTCGCACCTGGTTTCGCACTGTTCGGCGTCTTATTTCGCCCCTTTCG
>JACMKV010000167.1 GCA_014379915.1 Burkholderiales bacterium | reverse complement strand
TGGATATGCAGCAACTGCGCCGAAGTCGGCAGCGCCGATGCCTCGCCGACGCTGCCGAGCAATGTCCCGCCCAGCTCTTCCCACAACTGACGAAACACGCCGTATATATAAGGCGTTTGATCGAGCACGCTGTAATGCCGCGTCTTTTCCAGGCAGGACGACGCATACACGCCGGCCAGAACCAGGATTAAATCGCCGGCCGATCGCTCGATCCCGGCGTCGATCTTTTCACTCCAGTCGCCGCACGCGCCCGTGCCCAAAGTCAGCCGGTTGTCGATGCGCAACCCGGGCGGTTGTGGGTCGGCAATGACTTTGACCGTTTTTTCGGTTTCCGGGATGAATTGCAGCCGGATCGCATTGAAATTGATAAGAAGCGCGCTCGGTGTGACGTTATAAGGCCGCAGCGGCTCGTTGTCGAAGCCGCCTGGGTCCCCGGACTTTACGGCGAAGAAACTGCGGTCGAGCACGAGATTGCCGCGGATTTCCCTCAAGCCCCGCTGCCGCAAGTCGCGCAGCGCGAGCCAGAGATTCTCGAGCGTCAGTTTCGGATCACCGTAGCCCTTGATGACCAGATCGCCGTCAAGCACGTCGTCGCGGCGTTCGCCGACCGCATAGAATTCGGTATCCCAAACGTAGGCCGGCCCCATCAGCTCGAGTGCCGCGTAAGTCGTTACCAGCTTCATGGTCGAGGCCGGATTCATAGGCGATTCGGCACGATGCGCGAGCACGGGCTTAGGGCTCGTCACGTCCTGGACAATCACTCCGACGTCTTTTTCCGGGATGCCGGCCTGGCGCAACGCTTTGGAAACGGGCGCAGGCAGCGCCGCGCTCGCGAGGTTCGCGGCGGCAGTTAGCCACACGATCAAGATGAAAAGCAGACGATTCATGTGCTGTCGATGATTTTCAGGGTTCGGCTGGCTAAAACTTCGATTTCCGCGGCATCGATTACATAAGGCGGCATGAAATACACGGTGTTGCCGATCGGGCGCAGCAGCAATTCCGCCGCCGTTGCCTGTTCCCGGAAATGCTCGCCGAAATGCGGGTCGTCCGTTTCGACCTCGAAAGCGCAAATCATTCCGCATTGGCGAAAATTTTTGACCTTTGCATGCTGCGCAATTGCCCGCGTCGCCTCGCGCATCGCCTTGGCTTTGCCTTGATTCGATTCGATTACCTTGTCCTCCCCGAAAATTTCGAGGGTCGCCAATGCGGCGCGGCACGCCAGCGGATTGCCGGTGTACGAATGCGAATGCAGAAAGCCGTGCGCGATATCGTCATCGTAAAACGCCTGGTAGATTTCCGGCCGCGCCAGCACGACCGACAACGGCAGATAACCGCCGGTCAGGCCTTTCGACAGACACAGGAAATCGGGTGTGACGGGCGCCTGCTCGCAGGCAAAAAAAGTTCCGGTACGGCCGAAGCCGACGGCGATTTCATCGGCGATCAGATGCACCTGATGCTGCGCGCATAACGCTCGCGCCTGCCGCAGGTATTCAGCGTCGTACATCGCCATCCCCGCCGCGCATTGCACCAGCGGCTCGAGGATAAAAGCCGCGGTTTCGTCTCCATGTTCTTCGAGCCAGGCGGCCAGCGAACGAGCGCAGCGGAAGGCGAAATCGCGCGGTGATTCTCCCGGCTCAGCGCGCCGCGTATCCGGGGTCGGCATTTGTTCTGAAGGACGCAATAGTGGCGCGTAAGTGTCCTTGAACAGGCGAACATCGGTGACCGACAGCGCGCCTATCGTTTCGCCGTGATAGCCATTCTGCAGGCTGATATAACGATCCTTGCCGGAATGTCCACAATTCCGCCAGTATTGAAAGCTCATTTTCAGTGCGATTTCGATCGCTGAAGCGCCATCGCTGCCATAAAAACAATGGCCGAGCTTGCCCCCGGTCAGCGCGCTCAGGCGCTCGGAAAGCTCGATTACCGGTTCATGGGTGCACCCGGCGAGCATCGTGTGCGCGAATTTTCCGAGCTGGTCGCTGATTGCGCGGTTGATGCGCAGATTGTTGTGACCGAACAAATTCACCCACCAGGAACTGATGCCATCGAGATAGCGTCGGCCCTCGAAGTCGTACAGCCAGACGCCCTCGCCGCGAGCGATCGGGATCAGCGGAACGCGTTCGTGGTGCTTCATCTGCGTGCACGGATGCCAGACCGAAGCGCGGCTGCGCTGAACGTAGTCCTCTTTCAATGAAGGAATAAAAAGCGGAGAAATCAAGGCGCCGCTATTGAAATCAGCACCAGCAGGCCGTATTATTAGCACTCGTTAGCGAGGAGTGCTAACAGTACTGGTGATATCTTTTGGAGAAAGGAAAAAATGAAAATTCGACCTCTACATGACCGCGTTATTGTCAAGCGGCTGGAAGAAGAACGCAAGACAGCGTCCGGCATCGTCATTCCCGATACCGCCGCCGAAAAACCCGATCAGGGCGAAGTCATGGCTGTGGGCAACGGAAAAGTGATGGACGACGGCAAAGTGCGCGCGCTCGACGTCAAGGTCGGCGATCGCGTGCTGTTCGGCAAATATTCGGGCCAGACCGTCAAGGTCAAGGGCGACGAGCTTCTGGTCATGCGCGAAGAAGACATCATGGGCGTGGTCGAGGGAAAGTAAGCATTTGATCCGCCGACATTCCAGGAATTAACAGGAGAAAGAAATGGCAGCAAAAGACGTGAAGTTTCATGATGCGGCGCGCACCAAGATTATCAGCGGCGTGAACATATTGGCTGATGCTGTCAAGGTAACGTTGGGCCCCAAGGGCCGTAACGTGGTGATCGATCGCTCGTTTGGCGCGCCGACGATCACCAAGGATGGCGTTTCGGTCG
>JACMKV010000166.1 GCA_014379915.1 Burkholderiales bacterium | reverse complement strand
TCCAACGGAGCGGCGCTGGTCGTGCCGAACATCGATACGCCGCGCTTCGGCGACGATCTGGCCGAGTACATGCACAATAACGGCGTCACCTATTTCTCGACAGTGCCGACCATGCTGACGACGATGCAGAGGGATTTGCCCCTGATGCGCCAGCTCGTCGTCAGCGGCGAGCCTTGTCTGCCGGAGCACGTCGACCGGTGGGCGACGCCGGGACGGCTGATGCTCAATGTCTATGGGCCGACCGAAGCGACCGTGAATACGACGTCGTTTGTCTGCACGCCCGGAAAGCCCGTCACAATCGGAAAGCCTATCCCTGGATATACGGTTCATATTTTCGACGGCGAAATGAACCCTGTCCCGCAGGGCACGAAGGGCGAGCTTTATGTCAGCGGCGTCGGCATTACGAGGGGCTATCTCAAGCGGCCGGACCTGACGGAAAAGGCCTATCTGAACAGGCCGAACGACGAAACCCGTTACTATCGCAGCGGCGATATCGCGCGCATCAACGATGAAGGTGAAATTGAGTTTTTCGGTCGCGCCGACAACCAGGTCAAAATTCGCGGCTATCGGGTCGAGTTGTCGGAGATCGATGCGCTTTTGACCGAACAGGACAATATCGCCATAGCGATTACCACGCTGCATAAGGGCGGCGATCAGGACGCCTTAGCGTCCTATGTCGAGCTGAGAGACCCGGCCCTTGCTGTCGATCGCAAAGCGGTTCTGGCCGGGCTGCGCGCCAAGCTGCCCCCTTATATGGTGCCCACCTTTTTTGAAGTGCTCGGAGCGATGCCTCGCCTTGTCAGCGGCAAGGTCGACAGGAAGAGCTTGCCCGAGCCTTACACGCCATTGGTCGATTATAGCGACCTCGCGCTTCCGCAAACGGAGATGGAAGAGAAGGTCGCCGATACATGGCGACAATTATTCAAGATGGAGCATGTCGGCATCGACCAGGATTTTTTCCTCGATCTGGGCGGCCATTCATTGCTCGCGGCGCAAATGGTCACCCTTTTGCGCAAGATCGCTGGGGTGGAGATCCCTGTTAGAGACGTTTACGCCTATCCAAAAATCGCGCTGCTGGCTGAACATTTGCAAGTGCTGGTGACGGCGGATGCGGCAAAACCAAAAGATACAAAACCAGGCGGCGCGTATCTGAAAGATGCCGTGGATGAAATCAGTAAGTTTTTAAACGTCCGCAAAATGCTGGGGTTTGGGCGCTCGAAGGATAAGGCTGCTGTTCCTGCTGCCGATAGTCGTATGAGGGCCCATCTCAGAGACGAACTCCAATACCATAAGGCCAGAAATCGCGCATTAGGGCGGCCAATCTCCGAAACGCCGTCAGGTTTCGCCGCGACCATCCAGGCGCTCACGATCCTGATCTTTTTCGCTCTCCTGTCCTGGCCCATGGCCATCGTCGTTGTTTTCGCAAGCGACATTCTCGCGGGCCGGCTGTCTTTGCTTGGGGTCGTTTTGTATCTCTGCACGTTTGCCCTTGCGCTTTGGCCTGGCATCCTGGCGCTGAGTATCGCCGCAAAATGGCTGCTGATCGGGCAATATAAGCCCGGCTCGCATCCGCTATGGGGACCCTATTATGTTCGCTGGTGGCTTGTGTCCAGCCTGCAGGGGCTCAGTGGCATGGGCGTATTCAACGGGACGCCGCTGATGTCCGTCTATTATCGGATGATGGGGGCAAAGGTCGGCCGCGACTGCTCGCTCGGCACCTCGGAAGTTTCAATATGGGACTGCCTTTCGATCGGCGACGACACCAGCATAGGGACCGATACGCAACTGCTGGGCTACCGCATCGAGAACGGTTATCTGCATATCGGCAAAATTGATATCGGCTCCCAATGCTTTATCGGCGCGCATTCCGTACTTGGCCTGAACGTCAAAATGCAGGACGGGGCGAGGCTCGACGATCAGTCGCTGCTCTACGACAATCAAACCATCCTGGCGGGGGAACACCGGCGCGGCTCACCGGCTTCCCTCATGCACGTCGCCGTTCCCGCAGAGGATTTCAAGCGCTACAGCAAATTGCGCAAGACGCTGTTCGTCCTGTTCGCATTCGCATTCGGCCTATTGGCAAGCGTATTTCTCATCATCCCTCCCATAATGGTGCTGCTGTTTCTGATAACGGGCTACCAGCAAGGATGGCTCGGTACGGCGATACTCATTATTTTTGCGGCGGTTCCGGTGCTCATTCTTTTCACATGCCTGTGGATCACCTTGCTCAAAGCAATCATATTGCGCCGAGCCAAGCCCGGCATCTATGATCTCTATTCGGTATACTATCTGCGCTATTGGTTAGCATTCGACCTCATGCGATTGGTCGGATCTGTGATGCTCCCCATATTCACGACGATCTATTTGCCGCCGTGGCTGCGCCTGCTTGGCGCAAAGCTCGGGAAACATTGCGAATTATCGACGATGTGGAGCTTTATGCCGGAACTCATCGTGGCCGGAGACGGCAGCTTTTTCGCCGATGGCTGCATTCTGGGAGGCAAACGGGTGTTTGGCGGCCGCTTCGAGATTCGAACCAATGTCGTAGGCAGCCGCAGCTTCATCGGCAACAGCGCAATTCTTCCGACCGGCGCCGTCATCGGTGACGACTGTCTGCTCGGCGTGCTGTCCTCGCCGCCAACGACCGAGCCGACGCCGAATGGCAGCGACTGGCTTGGTTTGCCGGGTTTCCGTCTGCCAAATCGGCAAAAGGTTGAGGGCTTCGACCACAAGTTGACCTATCAGCCTTCGTTCAGCCTGTACGCCCAGCGCGCTATTATCGATGGACTGAGAATTCTCATCCCCGCCTATACGGGGCTGATCCTGGGACTTACGGGCATCGCGACGCTGCTCTATCTTTTCAACACTTACGGCTTCTATGTGATGCTTGCAGCCACGTCCCTGGTTACCATAGGGCTGACGGTCGTCTCGGTTCTGTTCGTGGTCGCGCTGAAATGGGCGGTGATGGGGACATTCCGTCCGGTCATCAAACCGCTTTGGTGCCATTACGTCTGGCTGAACGAGATGGTCAACGGCGCCTATGAATCGATCATGGCACCCGTCACGAGCATTCTGTTCGGAACACCCTTTGCCGGAATTCCGCTGCGTATGATCGGGTGCAAAGTCGGGCGTGATTGTTATATCGCCTCCAACCTTTTTTCCGAGTTTGACCTCATCGAGATCGGCGATTACGCCTCAATAAATGAGGGGGTCATTCTGCAAACCCATCTTTTCGAAGACCGAGTAATGAAATCGTCCTATCTGAAAATCGGAGACAATTGCTCGGTGGGGAACATGGCGGTTGTGCTCTACGACACTTCGATGAAAGACCGTGCCGTCCTGGGGCCATTGTCATTGCTGATGAAGGGCGAAATCATGCCGGCCAACAGCCAATGGTATGGCGCACCAACGGTCCATCGATGAGAAGATAGCTCCGTCTCAGCTATTTTCCCGACGCCTCGCATGAGCGTGGCTTCTGGCCCGCTTGCGGGCCCCCCGAATAGCTCCTCCGAGCGCCTATGGGCATGGCCGCGATTACGCCGGTACTAGCCTGGTAAAGTTAAAATCGATCCGGTTGCAGCTTTCTCCCGATTTGAGCGAAATCGGAGCGTTGCTGCATCAAGCCGGTCGGAGCGCGACCGTTTCCATAAGCGGCCTAGGGGTCCGTCTCTAAAGATCCAAACCCCTAGTTTTTTTTGTTGGTGGATCGAATAGACCTGACCCTTGAAAGGGGTTGGCATCCATCCACCGCTCCGCGATCGGACTCAAATGTTGGGTTGGGTCCACGAGCACTAGTGCACTGACGCAATCAGAGGATTCACACGCGGCGTGATGCATGCGAATCTGCGGATATGGCACAAACCGTCAGCATCATCATCGCCTCTGAGGACCGCGCGCGTTTGGCAGCGGTCATTGAGGATCGCAACAGCGCGCAGAAACACGTTCATCGGGCGCGGGTCGTTCTTCTTTCGGCAGACAGGCTGCCCGTTCTGGAGGTGGCCCGGCAGATCGGCC
>JACMKV010000165.1 GCA_014379915.1 Burkholderiales bacterium | reverse complement strand
CGGTATGCCGGCCTGCTTCGCAATCACCAGCATCGCGCGCAGATTGGCGGCGATCGCAGTTTCATCGATTCTGCGCAGCAGATCATTACCGCCGAGGCAAAGTAACAGCAATGCCGGCTCGTGTTCGTCGAGTACGGCCGGCAGCCGGCGCAGACCTTCCTCGGTCGTCTCGCCAGGCACACCTTCGCGAATGACCTTGCGGCCGATGAGTCCGGCTAGCACCGCTGGATAGCTCTCGGCCTCGCTTGCGCCGGTGCCGTAGGTCAAGCTATCTCCAAAAGCTAAAATGACATCGTTTGCTGCCAGCTTCGGAAGCGCATTGGATGAACACGCGGTGGCCAGAACTACCGCCATTGCCGCGAGCGCCCAAACGAGCAACGGACGACTGAGGTATCGCGTCGACGCGATGCTCAATTGCCGGCGATGGTCATATTGTCGATCAAGATCGACGGGCACTGTTTGGAGCCGCGCACCAGCACGTCCGAACCGATGTCAGTGATGCCGCGAAACATGTTTTTCAGGTTGCCGGCAATGGTGATTTCATCGACCGCGTGCGCGACCTCGCCGTGCTCGATCCAGAAACCGGCGACGCCGCGCGAATAATCGCCGGTCACGAGATTGACGCCTTGGCCCAGAACTTCGGTGACGAGCAGGCCGCGATCCATTTTTTTCATCAAACCGGCGAGATCTAGAGGCCCTTTTTCGATCACAAGATTGTGGTTGCCGCCGGCGTTGCCCGTCGTTTGCATGCCGAGCTTGCGCGCTGAGTAGCTGCCGAGAAAATAGCCTTGCAGCACGCCGTCGTTGACGATATCGCGCGACCGTGTGGCGACCCCTTCGTCGTCGAAAGCGCTGCTCGCCAGGCCACGTTTAGAATGCGGCAAATCGCTGATCTGAACGATGGGCGAGAAAACCTGCTTGCCGAGCGCGTCGAGCAGGAACGACGATTTTCGATATAAGCTGCCGCCGCTTGCCGCGGCGACGAGATGGCCGATCAGGCCGGCGGCGACCGGCGCTTCGAACAACACGGGCGCCCGGCTGGTTTTGATTTGGCGCGAATCGAGGCGCCGGATCGTGCGCCTGCCTGCGATTGCGCCGACGCTGGCCGCTGCCTCCAGATCCGATGAGGCCCGCGCCGTCGTATACCAGTCGTCGCGCTGCATGCCGTCGTCATGGCCGGCGATCACCGCACAGCCGACGCTGTGACGGGATGTCGGGTAGCCGCCGAGAAAACCGCGTGAATTGCCGTAGACGAACTGCGATTCGTGCACGCCGACTGACGCGCCTTCGGAATTGTTGATGCGCTTGTCGACGGCGAAAGCCGCGGCTTCGCACGATTTCGCGAGCGCGATGGCGTCCTCGATCGGCAGATTCCATGGATGATATAAATCGAGATCGGGAAATTCGGTCGCAAGGTTTTCTTTATCGGCGAGCCCGGCGCAGTCGTCCGACCCCGTGAATCTCGCGATCGATAAAGCAGCGTCAACGGTATCGCACAAGGCCTGCGGCGTGAAGACCGAGCTCGTTGCGTGGCCGCGCTTGTGGCCGACATAAACCGTGACGGCCAGGGCTTTGTCTCGGTTATATTCGATGGTCTCGACTTCGTTCCGCCGCACCGTGACGTTCTGGCCGAAGCTTTCGTGCACCTCTGCCTCGCTGTCGCTGGCGCCGCGTTCGAGCGCACGCGCCAGGAGATCGCGCACCATTTGTTTGAAAGTATCGGAGCTGTGATAAAAACGGTGGTCGGACATGAAGTGGTGTTCGGGATAGGCTGAAAGGTCGAGCGAAAACGCTTTATGATACCACCGTGAAGCGCGCGGCTTCGCCCGCGGCTTAAGCAAGTTCCTCACATCGCTCGATCAAAGCAGGCAACAGCGCGATGACGAACATAGCAGAAATACCCGAGAATCCGGAAGCAGATGACGCCGATCTCCAGCCGAGCAAAACGCGCCGCAAGCGCGACATGCATGCGCTGCAGGGCATCGGCGCGCAATTAGTCGACCTCACACAGCAGCAGCTCGCCGCACTTGCGCTGCCTGACAAGCTGACGGACGCCGTCGCCGACGCGAAGCAGATGCGCAAGCTGGACGAAGCGAGGCGTCGCCAGATGCAATATATCGGCAAGCTGATGCGCGGCGTCGACCCGGAGCCGATCAAAGCAAGGCTCGATGCCTGGCGCGGCGTATCGAACGAGCATACGGCACAGCTGCACGCAGTCGAGCGCTGGCGCGTTCGTTTACTCGAAGACGAAACGGCGTTTGCGGCGCTCGCTTCTCACTATCCGACTGCCGATCTGCAGCACTTGCGCGCGCTCGCACGCAACGCTCGCAAAGAGCACGCCGCGAATCGGCCGCCAAAAAGCTTCCGTTTGCTTTTTCAGCAACTACGCGCGCTGCTGGCGGAACGTTCGGACGATTGAACTTGAAACGAGTCTGCGAATCGGATGCTGTCAAAAGAAGACTGGTTAAGACATTATCAGGATGCCCGTCACCCCGTTCTTGCGCCTGGCATAAGCGTGGCGAGTTAGACAGCGTCCAGACCCCGGGTTAAAATTCGATACTATGAAAAAACTGCCTTTCAGCCGCAATGATGCCAGAGAGCTGCTCCGCCGAAACGGCATCAACCCCACGCATCAGCGTATCGAAATCGCGCATGCGCTTTATTCGCGCTGCGAGCACATGAGCGCCGACCAGGTAATGGCGATAGTCAACGAGCGCCATCCCGAAACGTCGAAGGCGACGGTTTACAACACCCTCAACCTGTTCGCGGAAAAGAAGCTGGTCCGCGAAGTCGTGATCGATCCGAGCAAACTGTTCTACGATCCGAACATGAGCGATCACCATCATTTGTTCGACGTCACAACCGGCCAGATCACCGACATCGACGCCGCCAACATCAGCGTGGCGGGCTTGCCGGCCCTGCCTGATGGGATGATCGCCGAAGGCGTCGACATCGTTGTTCGCGTTCGACCGCAGGCGGCTTGATTGCTGCTCCCGAATCGAATCCTTTATGCTTCGACCGTTTTGCTGTTGTAGCTCAGTTGGTAGAGCAACTGATTCGTAATCAGTAGGTCGGAGGTTCGACTCCTCTCAACAGCACCATGTATTCAAGAACGTACGTTAGCCTCCACTCGGCGATCCTTCAGTTATGCCAGTTCGAGTAGTCAGTAAGTAGACGTTAAAGCCTGTCTCGTTTTTTGACCATTGCTTCCCTTAGCTTGATTCACTCACTTGCAGGGTCTGGCTCCGTGTACGGGCTGATGTTTGCATCGATCATCGGCCGACGAGGGTTGATCTGAAGCAAGCCCGATGAGTGCCGAAAGCGAAGTGATCGCTGCGCGCGGTAATACCGAAGCAGCGACGCTGATCAGGGGAAAGGCCAACTATTCGGGAATAACAGGAGCGCAAGCTGGTTTGGGCCGGCCTCATACCTCCGCGATCCGCGCTGGGGTTGATGCTGATGGCATGCAAGTTGCCCATGTTGCAGGCACGTCGCCGTCGCGCCGAGGGGGACGACCAGAAGATTGGTCGAAACAAGGGCGTCGGTGGCGGTTCCTCGACAACCAATGGGCAAAACCATGAAAGCAGCGATCTTCAATGCCTTAAGCGCACGGCGCACCACGGACAATCCGGATGCTACCGAAATCGAGTTTTTTGATGGGAAGGGCAATGTGCAGCCGATTCATTTGTCTCGGCCGGGACAGGCGCAACTGATCAGGGAACTGCTAGCGCTGCACTCCGGCTTCACGCACCGCGACCATCCGCTCAGTACAATTCATGCCCTGAGCGCACAGCCAGTATCCCTCGGTACCGATTCAGAGGGAATCGAATTCCTGCTCGGGCCCGGCCTTTTTCTGCGTGTTTCCCTGCAGCGTGAATCGATGGCGGCGTTGCGCAACCGCTTGAATGAGCGCGATGAATCAGCCCAATGATCACACCTTCGTTAACGTAGCGGGAAGAATGCGACGCGCGCGCTGGGATCGGTAGTTGTCGCGGCATTGCGAGTCAGCTATCAGGGCTTCCGCCGCAGCTTCCGCAACGAGATGACGTTGTCCGGAAGGAAGGTGGTGGCATTTCGAATTCTTCCGACTTCCTTGTCCAGCGCTTTTTGTACCATGTCGGCAAACGCGACCAGATCCTGCCTCGGATGCTCTTCCAACACGCCGGCATCCTGAAAGTACTCGGCAATCCAGTGCGCGTCGAGGTCGGCCCTACCCGTTTCCCGCAGATATTCAACGGCCGCCATTTCGACGTAGACGCTTAGCTTAGGCAAAATAAAGATACCATTGCGTCTGCTTCCGTATCGCTCTTTGCCTGATCACGATCAGCTTCTAGTGCAGTAATATGCCATGCGACTTATCAGTCGCTTGCGTGCCTGAACGAACTGATCTTCCTCTCCCAACCGCTTCATCGCGGCGTCGCTTCGTTCAAAATCCAGCATCGTTGAAACCGGAATAGGCCCTCAATGGGGGTTGTCGTCTTCAAACAAAGCGCGGGATTTGTTCTGGCCTGTGCATCACGGCTGCGGGCACGGAATCCATCGCCAAGCGATTAGCAGTACCCGCCCCCGGATCGCGCCGAAAGGAAAACGCCGCCCTGAGGCGGCGTTTCTTGCGCTGATTGGTAGGCAGAATGTTACCTTTGGTTGCGACCGCCTTGCTTCCCTTTAGAGATCTGCTCCAGCTTGCTGCTGGCTTCATCCGCATTGTCTTCGGCTTCGTTTGCGGCGTCTGCACCGGCTTCCACTCCAGCTTTAACGACGCGGTTACCGGCTTCAGTAATCTGCTCAAAACGACGGTTGCCTTGTTCGACTTGCTGGCGCAGCAAATCCTGGCCTTGCGAAAACAATCCAAGAACGCTCTTCGTGTACTCGTCAGCAAAGCGCTGGTAGTTAGAAGCTAGCGCCTGGTTCAATTGGCTAAACGCGTTGGACTGGGTGACGCGCATAAAGCTTTCCTGAACCACCGAAAAATACTGCTCGATGCTGTTTTTGGTAGCTTCGACGATTTCCGGCGATTGGGCGAAGCGCGAGATCGAATCGAGGTTGGCGGTGGTGAGATTCTTGACGGGGATAGCGATGTTATTCATGGGGATTCTCCTTGGTTATACTGCTATTGTGACAAAAATGTTGCAGTGCAGTAACGCCACTTTAGGCTAGGGCACTAGCGTTGTCAAGAAGATATTGCAGTGCAATATCAGGTGGTGTCGATCAGGAAACCGCCTTTCCCCAGATCCTGCGTTTTGCCCTCGCTCAAAAAACTCGCTAGGCGACCTAAAAAATGGCTTCTTCCAGGGTAAGGCATTCGACGCTTGATATCCGTCCCACGCTGCAACTGCGTTCCTCGCTGACCCGAGACTCTCTAATCAAGTCGCAACTTCGGTGAAAACCTCCTTCATTCTCGTCGTGGCAAGCGTGCTGTTCAACGGTTGCGCAGCCGGGCCGGTCGCGACCTCGCAAACTGACGATGTTCCTTCCTCTCGCGTGCTCTCGCAAAAGTGGCGTTCGCAGGCGCCGGGAACGGGGCGCCTGGTGGTAAAAAGAGATAGCGGTGTGATCAGGGCTGCGTGCCACATCAGGGTATTTGTCGACAAGACGCCGGTTGCCGATCTTGGTCCCGCAGAGAAAATTGCGCTATTCCTGCCCCCCGGCAATTACGTGATTAAAGGTCAGACCAGAGGCATTTGTCGCGGCGGGGAGTCGGAAATCACCATGGAGATTTCAGCCAAAGCGGAAAGAATCGTGCGCATCGTTTCCGGCAAGAAAGACGGCATTGAGCTGCGCGGGACGTTCTTCTAGGAAAGTACACAAGCCGCCAAATATCGGGTGCTCGACGCGACGGATACCCCCGCCGTTGGCTTTTTACCTTTCGTGAGGTTGCCGACTGCCGACGACCCGATCGGCGCTCGATGTACAGAAGGGGTGAGAAATAGTGAGCGGATGGGCCGGGCGCGCTCGGTCTCTGGAGCAAGGCCGATAGCGTGACCGCTTTCGATAATTTCACTTGTGGCGCCGTTCAAAACAGGGGCACGAAATGAAATGGGTTACGCGTGAACGTCCGAAGATAGAACGCATCGCCTGTCCGTGGCTGCTCGCCCGCTTCATTGATAAAGAGCCGGAGTGTTTTCTATGTGCCGCCGGGCGACGTGCTGCGCATCGCCGAAGAAACCTGAGCGATTCCTTACGATACTTAGCGTCGAGATGTCACACGTAGGCGAGCTGTGT
>JACMKV010000164.1 GCA_014379915.1 Burkholderiales bacterium | reverse complement strand
TCTGATCGCCGACAACTACGCCACGCACAAGCATCCCGCTGTCCAGCAGTGGCTGGCCAAGCATCCGCGCTTCAACATGCACTTCACGCCCACCTCCGCGTCTTGGTTGAACATGGTCGAGCGCTTCTTCCGTGACATCACAACCGAACGCTTGCGTCGCGGCGTGTTCACCAGCGTGCCCGAGTTAATCACCGCCATCGATAAGTACATCGCTCACCACAACGCCCACCCAAAGCCGTTCATCTGGACCAAGAGCGCACGCGACATCCTGCAGAAGGTCATTCGCGCGAACAACCGCTTAAGTTCCAAACAGAATGCAACACTACACTAGCGGCTTTCGCTTCCGGCTTCAGCCGCCTGTCCACTCGACGATGCCGCCGTAAGCCGTTATCAGAACGACGATGCCGAACACGATGCGATACCAGGCGAACACGGTGAAATCATGCCGGCTGATATAGCGCAGCAACGCGCGCACCGCAATGAACGCGCTAATGAAGGAAGCAACGCCGCCGGCCAGAAGAATGCCGGCGTCATCGAAACTCAGAACTGCGCGTTCCTCAAACAGTTCGTAGACCGTCGCAGCGAACAAGGTCGGAATGGCGAGAAAAAAGGAGAATTCGGTAGCGGCTTTTCGCGAAAGCCCAAATAGCAGGCCGCCGATGATCGTCGCCCCGGAACGCGACATGCCGGGAATCAGCGCCACGCATTGCGCGAATCCGACCTTCAACGCATCCGTCCAGCGCATGTCGTCGACCGCTTCGACGGTCACCGTGTGTTCGCGCCGTTCCGCCCACAGGATGATGATCCCGCCGACGATGAATGCGAGCGCGACCGGCACCGGTGCGAATAAATGCATTTTGATTTTCGATGCGAAAACAAGGCCCAGCAAGGCGGCGGGCACAAACGCAACGGCGACATTGAACGCGAACTGGCGGGCATTGGCGCCCCGCTCGGTGCGCGACGCCAGACAGAAGACGACCTCACCGATTTTCGCCCGATATTCCCAGCACACCGCCAGCATCGCCGCTGCCTGAATGATGATGTAGAAAGCCTTGCCTCTTGCATTATCGAAATCGAGCAGGGCGCCGGCCAGGATCAAATGCCCGGTGCTGGAAATAGGCAGGAATTCCGTGAGCCCCTCGACAATGCCGAGAATGAACGCTTTCAGTAGCAGGGGAATTTCCATACGACTCCTCGAGCGCCGGTTCTACACCGGGTTTGTGAACCAGATGCGCCGACCTTAAAGCCAGTTTTTGCCATCGAACTTTGCGATTTCGATGGCGGCGGATTCGAGCTCGAAATCATCCAGACAGCGCAGATTGATGCTGACCATCTCCGGCGCAATCCGCGGATGGTGGAACGGGTAGATGCCGCAATGCCTGCAGAAAAAGTGTTTAGCCGTTTTCGTACCGAACTGGTACAGCGTCAGCGATTCTTTGCCCGTCACCAATGTGAAGCGATCGGCGGCAACGCGGTGGTGAATCGATCCCTTTCTTCTGCAAAGGCTGCAATTGCAGCTCGATGCTGTCGTGAGATCGGTCTGGACTTCAAATTTTACCTGTCCGCAATGACAACTGCCTTTATAGGTTTTCATGAGCCAGGCAGGCTGGTATCAGGGCGCCGCGTTACAAAAATGAGCTGAAATAAAAAGCCGGCCCAGCGGCCGGCTTTCAGGAATGAACTATCGATCAGATCGCATTCGATCAAATTGCATTCGGATCGCGGTTGATCTCGCGCACCATTTCCTTTACGCCGCGTTCGATCTCGTCCATGAACAGCATGCCGGCGATCGCGCCGCGAATTTTCATGCGCTGCCCCAGCATTTCCAGCTTCTTCCGCAATTGCTCGGAAGGCTCGACTGGTTTACCGAGCATGCCGGAACGCAAGATGGCAAAAATCTCGGTCACATCGTCTTCGGTGATTTGTCCGCGCAACAGATTTTCGGGCGACAACAGCTGGGCAATCTGCGCCATCGTCGTATCAGGCAGGGCGGTCTGCGCGCTCGTTTCCGCCAAGGCAGAACCGGCGAAAGCCAGGCAACAGGCAATAGTCAGGAAAATTTTCCGCATAGTGTTCTCCATCCAGTTTCGTTCAACCGATCACAACCTGCCTTTTTTCGAGAAGCGGCGCGAGTGAACCGGTTTACTATCCAGTTCGCCGCGACTGGCCGATACGCTAGTCGAGCATCGATATGACCTCACACGCGTCGCCGAATTCCCGCACGGCGCTCGTATTCCCCCTTTGATAAAGGGGAGTTAGGGGGGATTTTAGGTTTCATTAACCGCCTCAAATCCCCCTCAGCCCCCCTTTTTCAAAGGGGAGGAAAACCTCGCGACGCACGCGGGGGCGCATCAGCGCGCCGGAAGTACTCCGCCATCGGTATTTTGCAGCATTTTCATGACCGCCTGATATTGCGGAACGAGTTCCTGCGGACCGCTGACCGTTATCTCGAGATCGCGCAGCAGGCCGTCCTGAACCGCATAAACCCAGCCGTGTACATCGATCGTCTGACCGCGCGCCCAGCCGTCCTGAACGACGGTGGTCTGGCAGACATTCACGACCTGTTCGATCACGTTCAACTCGCACAAGCGGTCGAGGCGCGCGGTCGCATCTCCGATATCGGGTAACAGCGCCGCGTGCTTTTGCGCGACGTCCTGCACGTGGCGCAGCCAGTTGTCGATGAGGCCGAGCTTCCTGTTCGAGTCTGCCGCAGCGATGCCGCCGCAACCATAATGCCCGGTGACGATGATGTGTCCGACCTTGAGCACGTCGACCGCGTACTGCAGCACCGACAGACAGTTGAGATCGGTATGGACGACAACGTTGGCGACATTGCGGTGGACGAATACTCCGCCGGGCGGCAAGTCGACGATCTCGCTGGCCGGAACCCGGCTATCCGAGCAGCCGATCCACAGATACTTGGGGGTTTGTATGTGGGCGAGGCGCTGGAAAAATTCCGGGTCTCGCCCCGTCATACGGTCGGCCCACGATCGGTTTTTTTGCAGCAGCTCGATCAGTTTTGGCATGT
>JACMKV010000163.1 GCA_014379915.1 Burkholderiales bacterium | reverse complement strand
GATGCATAGGCATTGGAAGCATTCGAGCGTGCCGAGGCGCTGGATCCGGCAAACCAGAAAATTTTGACGAATCTGCGGGGGACGCGGGAGAAGATCGCACGCAAGCAGTTGGTATCCGAGCATAAGGCTGCGGCATTGCTGCAGTCAGCTTCAGCTACCACTCACCCGCTCCGTTTCGCGCCGCAGGTTATCGCCAACGATCTGGGCGCCATGCGGCTGGTTGAAGTCAACCCGAACGTTTACGAATTGCGCGCGCCGCAGCCTATCGCCGCGAACCTTGGCGTTACGGCCGGCCTGCCGATCAGTGCGGGCCTTGCAACCGAAAAGCCGACGGCCGAAAAGCCGGCAATCGAAACTCTGAAAACGATCGGCGTCGAAGTCTCCAACGGTAATGGCATCACCGGCATGGCGAAGCGCGTCGCCCGCTTTTTCAAATCACAGGGAATCGCCATCGCGCGCCTGACCAATCAAAAACATTTCAATCGGCCCGTCACGACGATCGAGTATCGCGACGGATACCGGGATCGCGCACGAGCCTTGAACTCCAGGCTTCCGAAAGCCGGAACAATAGTTCAAGCAAATGACCTGCGAGAGGGTATCGCCGTACGGCTCGTGCTGGGCACGGATCTCTCCCGGCATCTTGCAGCCTTCGATACAGACATTGAGCTCGCTTCCAATAACCAGCCTCGGTGATTGAACAGCCACTAATGCGTGTGAAGTCGACGGGCAGCAAGATATGCGGTTTTCATAATATTAAAGACCGTTCCGCGGCAGCGGACGCGATCAAACAATTAATCGAAGGGGAGTCTGATATGAAGCGATCGTTTGGGTTACTGAACTCGAAGGTGGTCAACATCGCCATTGGGATCTTCATGGCGGCTTTATGGGGATGGTTTGCCTATCGGCATGTAGTTGCGTTTCAGAATACCAATGAATGGGCATATCTATTGTTCTGTGCGTCCGAGACGTTGACGGCAGCGTTTTTTATGTTTCGCACGCAGCCGGAGACCGTTTCAGTCGACCCCCTTGATTGGTTGTTTGCTGTTGCAGGGACTTTCACTGCACTTTTATTTAGCCCCGCAGCCTGGGGAATCCTGCCGGTTGCGAAAAGCATGCTTGTTATGGGCATAACCCTCCAAATCCTAGGCCTTGTTTCACTGAATCGGAGTTTCGCGCTGGTCGCAGCGAAACGGCAGATCAAGACAGCGGGAATGTATCGCTTCGTGCGCCACCCGCTGTATGCGGGTTATCTTTTGTTATTCACCGGCTACATCCTGACAAACACGACGCTGATGAATGTTGTCCTATTCGTCATGACGATGGGATTTCTGTATGTTCGCATGGTTCGCGAAGAGAAACACCTCGCACTTGATCCCGCGTACGGGCAGTACATGCGGCAAGTGCGCTACCGCGTCATCCCGTTCATGTTTTGACGATTACGCGATAACTTGCCAACTAATCGAAACCGGCGCTAAACAAACTACAATAGGCCCCGCCTCCGCGCTTCCCCGCCGGAGGGCGCCTTTTGCCGCGTCGGCGCACCCGCTATTGCCGTTTTTCGTTGGGTTACTTCGGGCAACCGGACTGCCGCTTGTGCCCTCATCCGAGAAAGCGGAGCGGGGTTAGCTCAGTCTGACCTCTAATGCTCTCTTCCCGATTCTCCCTTCGTTTATTTTCGTATTCTGTCGGGAATGCAGCCGATCAGCGCAGCTCCTTGAACGTATCCTGGAACGCGCGGCAAGGCGCGTTACTGCCCAGGCCGGGCTCGATCAGCGCGAGCAAAGCGGCGGGCGGAAAAATTGCCGCCAGCGCAAGCGCAGCGCCGCCGCGCGCGATCAGGCTCCCGGTCGATGGATGAAAGTCCGGATGCTTGAAACTTCCCTCGATGATCAGCGGCGCGCGCGCGACGAAAAAGCTGACATCCTTGGGTTCGGGCTTGATGACGATATGCAAGCGCTCATTGTTCAAATTAATCGAACCATCGACATCGAACCGCGTATCGGTGCTATCGATCACGCCCCTGACGATCTCGACCTTGCCGTCGTTGGCTTTCAAGTCGGCGATCGCGCAGCGAATATCGACCGTTTGTTTTTCGCCGAGCCACCGGATCAGTGATTCGCCGCCATCGAGCCCGGCGAGTTCGACGAGCAATGCATCGAGCTTGCCGCCGCCCATCAGCAGAAACGCGCCGCCATCGGCCGCCGCCAGCATTTCGGCGATCGAGTTGCCCGTAACCCACAGCGTCGCGCGGCCGCCGACCACGCCAAGGCTGTTTTCGGCGACCTCGATGTTTTTCAGGATGGACGAGAGCTTGATCTTTGCGACTTCGGCCTCGATCTTGCCCACGGCAGGGTTGGCGCTGCCGTCGAGGGTGATGTGCAGGCGCACGGCGCCGCCGGCCGTGCCGAACTTCAGCGGCTTGAATTCGAGCGTGCCGCCCTTGAGCGTGAAGTCGATCGCCATGTCGTCGAGCGGCAGGGTATCGGAATTCACGCGATCGGCGTGATATTCGACATCGGCGTTGAACCTCGTCAGCCGCGTTAAATTCAACGGATCGCTCGGCAATGTGCGGTCGCTCGCGCGCTGCTGCGCGGCTTTTTTTCGCTGTTGCTCGGATACGGTTTCACCCGGATCGTCGCTCGGCGCGGCGCCGACAAGCCCGGCGAGATCATCGAAATCGAGCAATTGTGAATCGAGCTTCGCGCTGATGGTTGGCTTGGCGCCGGACATGTCGACGGCCATGCGGCCGGCGAGATCGCTATCGCCTACCGTTCCCTTGAAGTTGGCGAATTGCCACAGGTCGCCGCGTTTCGAGAGATCGCCGCGCAAACGGTACGGCGGCAGATCTGGCAGATTGAATCCAAGAATCGGATCGAGTCGTTGTGGATTGGGGCCGGCGATTTCGAGCGCCAAATCGAGCGCTTTGGCATTCAGCGGATCGCTGACCTCACCGTAAATCCTCGCCGTGGTTTCGAGCATCTCGATGTTGATATCGAGCGGATACGGCTCGGGGCTCAGTATCCACGCCAGCGGCCCGACGGTGGCAGCGAGGTGGAACGGTTCACTATGAAATTCGCCATCGCCCTTGATCCCGGTTTGATCGGCCTTTTGCGAAATGATGAAGTGCACGTCGTTGCCGGATTGCGCTTCGCGGTAATGGATGCGACTTTCGCCTGTTTCCGAAACGGCAACCGTCGATTGCTTCCCTTGTCGGCCTGTGCCGCCCAGCGCAAGATCGAGATCGGCATCGAGCAGGCCCGGAAAGCGTTGCGCCAGTCCGAACGGCTTGAGCGCCTCGCCTAGATCGACGTTTTTGGCGTCGGCATGGATGCTCCCGTACAGCCACTTTTTCCGGTCGGCGTCGAGTGCGAGGTCGAGCGCGACCTCTCCGCCGCCGACATCGAAGCGCAGCGGTTTCAGTTTCAACAAACCATTTTGCAGCGCCGCGTCCACGCGCAGATCTTCCAACACGAGGTCTTCGGGAACGACGACCCGCTTCGCTGCGATTTTGACGTCGGCATCGACCTTGCGCAGCTTGTCCCAATCGAACGGCTCATCGCTTTTTTGCCGCAGCTGATCGAAGTCCGCGTACGCGAGCGTGCCCGATTTCAGGTCAGCCTTGACGAACGGACGCTGCCCTGATGTCTTCACCAGCAAGCGGCCCGACAGATCGCTTGCGCCGATTTTGCCTTTGAGATTTTCGATCTTGATTATGTCGTCGTTCCTGACGACATGGCCCGATGCGTTGTAGCGCGGCAGCTTTGGCAAGTCGATGTCGATGACCTTTTCAAGCCGATCGGTTCCAGGGCCGGAAACCGCCGCGTTTAGGTCGAACTGCTGTCCGCGCTGCGCGACCGACCCGTTCACGGCGATTTCGCTTTTGGCTAGCGCGAGCTTCAGCGTAAGCGGAATCCTCGCATCCGGATCGCCGAGCAAGGCAAACGGCTGGCCGCTGAAAACCATGCTCGCGGGCTCGCCGCGAAATGTTCCATCGCCCTGTACTTCAAGCGCCCATTGTTGCGCCTGCTGCTCGCGATTCAGCGTGAATACCAGATTCGTGTTTTTCTCCGGGCGCCGGTATACGACACGGCCGCTGGCGAGCCCGACCTCGTCGCCGGAGAACGCGACGGCAAATTTGCCATCGACGATTCCGGCGACCGGAAAGCGAGGATTAAAAGGATCGAACAAGGGTTCGAGCGGCACGTCGTCCAATTGCATCGCCAGCTGTCCGGCGACTTCGGATTGCGCGGCATCGAGCGTTAGTTGCGCGGCAAGTTGGCCGCCGCCGATGCCGAGCTTGAACGGTTTTATGGTCAGGTGGCCGTCTTCAAGCGACACGTCGATAACGACGTTATCGAGCGGCAATTTGGTACCGATCATCTCTTTCGCGCGAAAGCTGACTTGCGCGTTAATGGCGTTCAGCTTCTCTACATTGAAAGGCTCGCGCGGCGCGGCAACGACTTCGTCCTGATCGCGCGGTGCGGCGCCGAACCAGCCCGCGAGCAGGCCGAAATCGAGCTGATCCGATACCAGATC
>JACMKV010000162.1 GCA_014379915.1 Burkholderiales bacterium | reverse complement strand
GGATGTTGTTAATGTCGGTTGGCGGCATAGGCGGGGCTGCGGCGACCGATTTTACCGATACTGCCGAAGTCATTTCGGCGGCGCCGATTTATGACCGGATTAGCGAACCGCGCAAGGAATGCTGGCTGGAAACCGTCGACGAGGTTTACTACGAGCCGCGCCCCGAACGCCGCTCGCTCGCCGGCCCGATTATCGGCGGCATCGCCGGCGCGCTGCTCGGCAGCCAGGTTGGCGGCGGTAGCGGCGCTAAAGTGGCGACGGGGGCCGGCGCGATAGTCGGCGCTATCACCGGTGATCGCATCAGCCAGCGCGGCTCGGCCCGCGGCTACGAAACCCGCGATACGCGTGAGGTCGAGCGCTGCAGGACGAAGACCTCTTATCGCGAAGTCGTAACCGGCTATGACGTCGTCTACCGCTACAACGGTCATGAGGGGCGGACGCGACTGCCGTACGATCCCGGCGATACGATCAAGGTTGGCGTTTCGGTCGGCGTCGCAGACGGTGGCCGCTCCAACCTCAGCCGTCGCTATTGATTCGCCGACGGCTCAGGGAAAAAGATGCGATTGGAGAGAGTAGGTCAGATTGCCGAAGGCTACCTGACGGCGCCAGAAGCTGGCGCATCCTGGCCTACGCAAGGCCTACGTGTATTGCCGCCACAGAGGACACAGGAGTTCACCGAGAAGATCGAGCAATGCGTCCCCCTTACGCTTATCTCTGTGATCTCTGTGGCGGGCTGTTGCTTTTCGAATCTCTCAAGTCCGGATCGCTAAATGCGCGCGATTGTCGCTGCGAGCGCAGCGTGGTCCGACATCCTGGACCAGAGCCGGCCGCAGTGGACTTCCGCTTTTTTCACGACAAAGCCGCGTACATAGATGCGGTCGAGCCGGAACACGGGCATTTTTGCGGGATAACTGGCGGCTGGACGGCCGCCCAGCGATTCGAAAACCTCATTCAGCAGCAGGCGATCGCAAAGAATTTTTCCGGCGCGTCTGCGCCAATCGTTGAAGTCGCCGGCGATGACCAGCGGCGCGCCCGCCGGGACCATTTTCTCGATGCGCCGTTCGAGCGCGATCAACTGCCTGGCGCGCCCGCGGGAAAACAAACCCAGGTGAACGCAAACGCAATGCAGATTTTCCCTCCAGCCAGGGATCAGAATTTCACAATGCAGCAGGCCACGGCTTTCGAAGCGGTGCGCCGAGATATCTTCGTTCTCCCAGCGCACGATAGGAAAGCGGCTCAGGATCGCGTTGCCGTGGTGCCCGGAATCGTAAATCGAGTTCTTGCCGTAGACGAAATCGCTCCACACTGAATCGGCCAGAAATTCATATTGCGGCTTCGCCGGCCAGTGCGTGTAGTGCGCCGCGTGGCGCTGATGATCGCCCTGCACTTCCTGCAAAAAAACGACTTCGGCGCCTATGCCCTGCAATTTTTCGCGCAGCTCGTGGACGATCATCCTTGCCTTGAACTGCGAAAAGCCTTTGTGAACGTTGTAGGTGGCGATTTTTAATGTTTGCATAGGTGTACAGACTCAGCGTCAGGCGCCAAGTTGCGGCGGGCCCGGCGGAATCTATCAAGCCACAGAGGGCACAGAGTTCACCGGGAAGATCGCCCGCTTTTGAGTTTGTTCTCTGTGTTCTCCGTGATCTTTGTGGCGGGCTTTTGCCTTTAAAAAGACGCCGCTTAGTGAAAATCTCTCGAATGGGTGATGAGCCTGCCGAGCAAGGGAGTGTGGTCGGTCAACCGTCGCGCGATCAGATGCAGCACACCGCCTTGCCGCTCCAGCAAGCCGCTGACGCCGAGCAATCTCGCGCCAAGTAATTCACGGCGCTGCTTTTTGGCAAGATCATTCCAGACGACGACGTTGATCATGCCGGTCTCGTCTTCCAGCGTCAGAAAAATCACGCCGCTTGCGGTGCCAGGACGCTGGCGATTGATGACAAGTCCGGCAGCTTTCACGTTTTGTCCATCGGCGAGGTCAACAAGATTTACAGCCGCCGTGGCGCGCCAGCGCGCGAACCGACCGCGCAGCAGGCATAACGGATGACGGCCGAGTGTGAAGCCCAGTGTGTTGTAGTCAGCGACGAGGTCTTCACCTTCATTCGGCGCCGGCAGCGCAAGCTCGCCTTCCTCGATCTCTGCACCATGCAATACGGGCGGCAGCGTCTCGATGCCTTGCACCTGCCAATACGCCTGCCGCCGATGCAACGCGAACTGTTGCAAAGCCGATCCGGCCGCCAGGCATTTCAACTCGCGGCTTCCCAGTGCCGCGCGTTCGGCGAGTTGCTGGATCGAAGCGTAGGGCCCGTCCTTTCTCGCCGCGACGATGCGTTCAGCCGCCGCTTGCGGCATGCCCTTGATCTGGCGCAAACCCAGCCGTAACGCGGGTTCGCCATCGTCGCGGCGTTCGAGGCTGCAATCCCAATCGCTGATCGTCACGTCGACCGGACGCACCTCGACGCCATGCTTGCGCGCATCCTGAATCAATTGTGCGGGCGCATAAAAACCCATCGGCTGGCTATTCAACAATGCGCAGGTGAAAGCGGCCGGCTCATGGCATTTGAGCCATGCCGACGCATAGGCGAGCAGCGCAAAACTCGCGGCGTGCGATTCTGGAAAACCGTATTCGCCGAAGCCCTCAATCTGCTTGAACAGGCGCTCTGCGTATTCTTGCGTGTAACCGCGCTCGCGCATGCCATTGACCAGCCGGTCCTTGAATTTCTGGATACGATCGGAACGCCGCCACGCCGCCATCGAACGCCGCAACTGATCGGCCTCGCCGGCAGTGAAGCCGGCGGCGACCATCGACAACTGCATCACCTGTTCCTGAAAAATCGGCACGCCGAGGGTGCGCTCGAGTACCGCTTTAATCTGCGGGCTCGGATAGTCGATTTCTTCCGGATGTTCGCGCCGGCGCAGATACGGATGCACCATACCGCCGACGATAGGGCCGGGGCGTACGATCGAAATCTGTACGACGAGGTCGTAAAAATTCTTCGGTTTGAGCCGCGGTAGCATCGACATCTGCGCGCGCGATTCGATCTGGAACACGCCGATGGTATCGGCCTTTTGCACCATCTCGTAGAGTGGTTCATCGCCTTCGGGCAGATCGGCCATGCGCAGTTTTTTACCGCGGTACTTCGACACGAGATCGAGCGCGCGGCGGATTGCCGACAGCATGCCGAGCGCCAGGCAATCGACTTTCATCAGCCCCAGCGATTCCAGATCGTTTTTCTCCCACTGGATGACGGTGCGCTGGTTCATCGCGGCATTCTCGATCGGTACGAGCCGCGACAAGCGGTCGCGCGAAATCACGAAGCCGCCCGTGTGCTGCGACAGGTGGCGCGGGAATCCGACGATGTCGTCGACCAGTTCGATCAGACGCAGCAATATGGGATTCCCCGGATCGAAGCCGATCTCGCTCAGCCGTTGCGGCAACTGCTCGCGATGATCCCACCACGCCATCGAACTGGCGAGACGATCGACTTGCATGAGATCGAGGCCGAGCGCCTTGCCAACATCGCGGATCGCGCTGCGCGGGCGGTAACAGATGACAGTCGCGGTCAGCGCCGCGCGCTCGCGGCCATATTTGTTATAGATGTATTGCATGACTTCTTCGCGCCGTTCGTGCTCGAAATCGACGTCGATATCGGGCGGCTCGTGCCGCTCGAGCGAGATGAAGCGCTCGAATAGCATTTGCATGCGCGAGGGATCTACTTCGGTGATGCCGAGGCAATAACAGACTACTGAGTTGGCGGCCGACCCGCGCCCCTGGCACAGGATGCCGCGGCTGCGCGCGAAGGCAACGATGTCGTAGATGGTCAGGAAATACGGCTCGTATTTCAACTGCGCGATCAACGCCAGCTCTTTCTCGATCAACCCCTCGACCTTGGCGAGCTTGTCGATCGCACGCTCGGCCAGACGTTGCTTCAGTCCTAGTTGCGTGAGTTCGCGCAGATAATTCGCCGGCGTTTTTCCTGCCGGCACGATCTCTTCCGGATATTCGTAGCGCAAACTGTCGAGCGAAAAATGGCAGCGGTCAGCGATCGCTATGCTTTCTTCCAGCCATGCCGCCGGGTAGATTTGCGCGAGCGTTGGCAACGATCGCAAATGCCGCTCGCCATTCGAGTAGAGCGCAAACCCCAGCTCGGCGAGCGAGCGCTTCAGACGGATGGCGGTCAGCGTGTCCTGCAGCTTGCGGCGCTCGCGTTCATGCATGTGCACATCGCCGGTGGCGACCACGGATAAACCGGTTTTTTTCGACAGCGACGCGATACGGGCAATGCGCTTTTCGTGATTACCATTCGCTAACAGTTCGGCAGCAATCCATAAACGATCAACGAATACCTGTTGCAGCCAGTCGGCCGTTTCCAGCCTGGCCTCATCGCCCGGCAACCACAAGGCAAGACAGCCGGGAATCCCGCTCGCAAAATCGTCGCGCGTCAGCTGGTATTTGCCCTTGCGTGCTTTGCGCCGCCCGTGGCTGATCAGCTCGCACAGATTGCCATAGCCGTCGCGATCGGCCGCGAGCAGAACAAGCTTCAGATCGGCTTCAGCTTTTTTTCCTGCAACAAGCGCGATCTCGGCGCCGATGATGAGTTTGAAATCGAGCTGTTTAGCAATTTCATGCGCGCGCACAACACCGGCAACCGAGCATTCATCGGTAATCGCGAGCGCCGAATAACCGAGCGCCGACGCCTGCTCGACGAGTTCGTCAGGATGCGATGCGCCGCGCAGAAAGCTGAAGTTGGTAAGGCAGTGGAGTTCGGCATATCGCATGGAGCTGCCTCACCCGCAAATGCCTTGTAAAAACCATTCGCCATTCGCGCGATTCATAAAAATCCAGAAGCGCGATCCGTGCGAATCCGAAGCGACGAAATAATCGCGGGCAACATCGTGGCCATCCCACCAACCGCCTTCGATGCGCTCAGGGCCGGCGACGAGATCGAGCGCTGGCCGTTCGCCCAATCGGCGCGGTTCATCGAGCAGCCACAACGGCCGCTGATTGGCCGGGGGGCATATCGAATCATTTTCTCTATCGGTCTCACGCCAGGCGAGTTCGGGACGATGATCGGCATGCAGACGCAAACGGCATAACGCTTGATCGCCGAGCCGTGCGCGTAAACGATCGAGCAAAGCAGCACCGTCTGGTGTTTCGGGAAACAAGGAGAAATTGGTCGGTGCAAGTTCGGCAATCTCTTCAACTGCAAGCGCGATCGCTTCAACGCGTTGCGGCAGCGAAACGCGCGCGAGGCGTTCACGCCATAGAGCGAGCAAATGATCGGCGTCCCGACTCGGAATGGTCAGATCGAGCGTCACTTCGGTTACCGGAACATCGTGATGTTTTAGCGCCAGGCGCAACCGGGTAACTCCGGCATTTCTAGCCCGCAACCACCCCGCTAATTCAAATACCAGGCGTCGCAACGCGAACAGCAAAACTTCCGCGTCCTCGACCGGCGCCGGCAATTCGAGCTCGGTCTCAAAGCGGGATGGAGCCGTGAAAGGTGGCTGTGGATCAGGTAACAGCCCAAGCGCGCGGTCGAACTCATCGAGCAAGCCCTGACCATAGCGGCGCGCAACGGCATCGCGCGGCAGCGCGAGACATGCGCCGATGCTGCGTATGCCGGCTTGCGCCAAATCGGAAATCGCATCGGGCGAATAGCCGAGCAACGCAAGCGGCAATGGCGACAGCGCTGTGGGCAAAGCATCGGCTTCGGTTACGGTAAGCGGAGTCCTTGCGCGAGCGAGGATGGAAGCTGCTCTTGGCGTTGCCGCGCTTGCTATGACGAATTCATAGCCGAGTTCGGTCAATCCATAGCAGATTTTTTTCAGCAGGTTTTCCAGGCTGCCGAATAGCCGAAAGCATCCACCGATTTCGAGCAACACCGCTTGCGCGCCGAGGCTGATCGTCGGCGTGAACTGGCCGGCCCACGCAGCGATACTCGAAAGCGACGCGGCTTCCGCTTTTTCATCGCGCGCTTTAAGTTGCAAAGCAGCGCACAGCGCTTGCGCCGCCGAGGCTCGCATGCCTGGCATGATGCCGGCAGCGGCGGCTTTGCGATTACACGCGAGTATCGACGGCTGCGCAGCGGCGCTCGTCACCGCAAGCGGCGACAACGTGGTGCTCGCGCGGCAGAACACTTGCAGTGGAAGATTAGGAAAATGTAGACAGGTCCACAACATGATCGACGTTTGACGCGACGTTCAGCGATATAGGCGCGACCCAGCCGCCGCCGCGCCGTTTAATTACGCGCACTTGCAACTTGCGGTCCGCTGAGCTCAAGCGCATGCGCAGCGGCGCCGGACAAGCGTCGGCGGCGCGATCGGCGGCGGTGAATTGCACTCCCCAGGTTTTTCCGGCTTCGGCGGCCGATTGCAGACGGCGCGCGATACGTTCAGTGAGCGTTGGCAACCAGCAAAGAACCGCTCCGCAAGACCCTGAACGCAATGCCTGCTCAGCCGCCCACAGCTTGTCCTTCGGATCGTAAACGCGAATCCAGAGAAAGCGCGAAAGCGCAATGCCGTGCTGTACCAGAGCCGGCGCATAAGGAATATGCGGCGGCGAGACGAATATCACCTCGCGATTCTCGCGTGAGAGCCCGGCTAACGCCGGCAGAACCAGCCGAAGCTCGCCTATTCCCTGCCGCTCGAGTATGAGTTCAGAGAACCCTCCTCGCGGCCAGCCGCCTCCCGGAAGCGCCGCATCGAGTTCGGGAAATCCGCTGGCAATGCCGTCCTCGGGCTGCGCGAGGCTGTCGCCCGACCAGATGTCGGGGCGATGAAGGACGGCTTGCAGAACGGGTTTCATGACGCAAAACGGCGAGAGATCGGTTATTCATCAGCTGACAGAAATTCTTTTTACAGGCATTTCATCCCAAGTCCGCCCTTCAAGTTCACGCCCCGCCTTTTTCTTGTTAAACCCGCCCCATTGCTTAAAGAAGAATGCGACTTCCGCTTTTAAACATTGATTCCGAATGCTCCTTACCCAATCAGGATAGATCGGGCGCGCTCCCGCACCGGATTCGCCGCCTACAATTACCCAATTAATTCCTTTGAGCGGAAGATCGGGAAGGGGACCTAGCAATGGCTCTAACGAGAGGAAATGCACCTTGGCCGGGACCTTCACTAATAAACTGATCCGATCAATAACCCGCCTATCTTCTACGCTGGTACCAAGCCAGACATTTTGGTATCCGGAACCCCAGTCTTCTGGCAGGCTGTCTGCTATGCGGTGAGGCCGCTTAGTCAAGAGTTGCCAATCTAAATTAGGTGTTTGACGGATGAGATCCCAAAGACGGTCTAGTTGTCCTGCTGGAGCCTTTTCTTCAAATACATCTGCCATCGAAGCACAGAACACTTGAAAGCGCAGCCTCTCACGTCTTGCTTCCGCTTCCCATTTAAGCGGTTCTCGCCAGTGATTGTCACTAAGCAATCGGCGAGGTTTGCGAGCCCCCCAAACATCATGCCCGTAGCGCTTGGACAACGCCTCTGCATAACAGAACTTGCAGCCGCGCGAAACTTTAGTGCATCCCCACCATGGATTAAAGGTATGAGTCGTCCATTCGATACGTGAGTTAAATCCCATGGATGTTCTATTGGGTCCTCACTAGTTCTGGAAATTTGACTATAACCTTGGGGCCGAATGTGCCTTTCCTATGTTTGGACGTTGAAATTGCACCTGTCGACTCGAGTTTGAGCAAGACATCCTTGTAGTTTCTCTCGATGAACGGCCTGTCAACGTTGTGTCGTTCGTATATTTCACGAAACGAAAGTGTTCGCCCGCCGAAGTGCTTCAATAGCATCTCTCCAAGTCCATCGAGAGGCTGAGAAAGTTCGAAAAGCAATGGTTGTCGATTGCTTGCCGGACTGTATTCAAAAGAAGCCACTCCCTGATCGGAGCTAGAACTTTCCCTTGCCATAACATCCTTCATGATTTCGTAACCTTTGAAGCCTTTACTCACAAAGATCAAATGATGGCTGGTTCGTTTGCCACTGTCGGTTCGAAATCTGAATGGAAGGACGTATCGTTTATTTGCGGCAGTATCTTTGAGCGCTGCACATAGTTCCTCGACAATCACAAGTTCTCGCTCTTCTGACGTTAACCCATGTAGCTTTTCACGCAGGCGCTCTGCACGTTCCTCTCCGAATAAGGCATTCATGTGTTCTTCAACCAACTCGTTGGAAAGTCCCATACTGATGCGGTTGTAGTTGAAAAAGAAGATGCAGTCGCAGCCCCAATCTTTGAGCACGACATCAATTAGCCGGAGAGACAATCCCTTATATCCCCAAGGGTCAACGAAGAAAAACGTTGGAACCATCTTCGTCTGCACAAACATTTTTATGATTTCCGCCCCTACCTCTTCATGTAAGACTTGCGGCGGATAACGCAGTGTTTCAATACCCGGGAGGTCAGCAATGGTGCTTTGGAGTTCGCGCGTGCACTGTTTATCTGCGTCATTGAAAATCGTTACCAACCGGCTGCGCAATTTTTCATCGGCGATGGCTTTTTCCAAAATCATTAAAGGCGCAGACTTTGTACCATCTTCATATCGCCCAGGACCCGCAAACAAATCCAAATAAGCAATACGGTCGCCATAATTTCCGGCATGCCGATCTTGGGCGCCCATCATGACACTGGCCCAAGCCAGAAAATACTTTGTCACAATGACGGCTTTTACCCGGGATTGTTCTCTACTTATCTCAAAGAATCTGCGGTCAGTCATGATCAACCGCTTAAGCTGCATCAATGCGCCTTTGCCTGCTCGGAAATCTTGCCCAGCTTTATCAGGCGCGCCTCAATGGCGGCTTTGCTGCGATCATGTTTGTCAGCGAGCTGTTTGATTGGAATACCCGCATCGAAGCCTTTGCTCAGTTCGACATCTTCATGATCGAGCCAGGGTTCGCCGGCTTTGGCGGGCAGGCTTTTTTGCCGCTGCTCTTGCTCATTAAAACGTTCCAGCGCCTTTAGCGTTTGAAAAAGCGCGCGAATGATTTTCGGATGGTTGTAAGGACTGGCGTCGGGAAAGACTTCGCCCGTTATCGGATCCTTGCCATTGGCCAATGCTTGAATGATGTGCATCGTATCGGTCGTTTTCATGATTCCCCCTTGATTAACTCACGTCGAAAGCGGCTATAACGCGCTGCGAATCACTCCCACCCCCAGCCCTTCGATTACCAGCACATCGCGGCGCAGATCGAGCGCGATCGGCGCGAAGTCCGGATTCTCGGCGAGCAACTGCACTTGCGAGCCACGCCGTTTGAAACGCTTGACGGTGACTTCGTCATTCACGCGCGCGACTACGATTTGCCCCGAGCGCGCTTCGGCGATCCGGTGCACGGCGAGCAGGTCGCCGTCAAGAATCCCGACATCGATCATGCTGAGTCCGCGCACGCGCAACAGGTAGTCGGCGCGCGGCTTGAATAGCCCGCTGTCGACCTGATAACGGCCATCGATGTGCTGCTCGGCAAGTATCGGTTGACCCGCCGCAACCCGGCCGACAACGGGCAGGCCGATGCCGTGCTTGAGGCGAATCCCGCGCGACGCGTTGGGCGAGAGCTCGATCAGCCCCTTTCTGACCAGCGCCTTGACGTGCTCTTCGGCGGCATTGACCGAGCGAAAGCCGAGCGCCTGTGCGATCTCGGCGCGCGTGGGTGGGAAACCGGTCGCCTCGATTTGCGAGCGGATCAATTCGAGGATTTCTGCCTGCCGGGGAGTGACGTCAACCATGCTATATAAATGAGCTGTATATAAATCCAGTACTGGAATTGTATACAGATAGGAGTAGCGAATCAAGCGTCGGAATTTGCCGCTGAATTTCAGCCTTGGCGGTGTTCGAATGCAGATGCAAAACACGCGAAGCCTCCAACAAAATCGAGCTCCAGAACGTGTTCAGGGGATTGAGAAAAAGCCCCTCGCAGCGGTGCTGCGAGGGGCTTTACAACGTCAGTCAGGATAACGCTTAAGGCCGGGCTTTGCCCGCTCAAACCAATCAGCTTGCGCTATGCTTTTTCTCGCGCCATTTCTCCATGCGCGCGATGTGGCCTTGCAACGCATCCTTGATGATGGCTTTTTGCTCCAAATTCAAGCTCGTGTAAAAGCCGAGTTGCATATCGCGTATTTCGTTGCGAGCCTGCAAGCCCTTCTCTTCCATCTGCTGTCTTAGCTGGGCGACACGGCCGAAATCGGGCTCGGGTTTCGCGAGCTCCTGCTTCAGCGCTTCGCTGAACTGCTTTCTATCGGCGCGACGTTCCTTATGCAGCGCCGCGCTTTTGTCTGCAATTTGCTGCCATGCCAAATCCTGGGCGTCATTCAGCTTCAAGTCCGCTTTCAGCTTCGCCCACCGCTCGCCATGATGCTGCGCGTGGTGCTCGGCGGATTTGACGGCATGAGTCTCAGGTCGATCGGGTGCGGCAATCGCAACGCTTGCCGACAACAGCGCGGCAATGGCGGGAATTATCATCAAACGTTTCATGGGGTCTCCTTGGTTGTGTCGGTTTCGACGCAACGTTAGAGCGCGCCACCGCTCGATCGTCTTTCTTTTAGCGGAACTTTTTTGTAAGGAAATGTAACGGGCGAGAGGTTCGGTGATCGGCCGAAGGTTTATGGCAACGAGCGTGATGACGGCGAACGGGCCGCACGACGCTCCATCTCGCGCGACAGGCCTTCGAGCTGCAACTGCACATCGTGGCGAATGACGGCCGGCCCGATCAGCGGCGGCACCCAGAACTGCGGTTTCATGCGCGCGCTGTAGTGAACGCGGACTGGCGCGCTGCCTTCGAGCCGCCACACGCCTTCCATCTGTTCGATGTTGCCGCCGACAGCGTGGAAGAAAATGGCTTCGAACGGTGTTTCGTCCATTTGCAGCACGATTTCGATCGGGAAGCGGTAGAACAGAAAGCCGCCCTCGCCGCGCTGTTGGACGCGGATAGGCTTGCTCCCAGTGCTGACAACATGGCTGTTGTGCATGCCCGGAATGAAATCGGCCAGATGTTCGTAATCGGTCAGCACCTGCCAGGCGAGTCGCGCATCGACGGGCGCTGCCAGGCTCGCTTCTATCGTAATGAATTCATCGTTGCGCACGACATCGACGCTGGCTTCAGCGCGAGCATCGCAGGGAAGGGAAATCGCAAACAGCAGGATTGCCGCGTTCAGCGCGAAGCGTCGAAAGCGAAGCGGAAAACTTTCTATGCTGTGAGATGACATAGATCGCTGCCGAAGTCCGAACGCGGCGCGCCGACCGCGTCGGCTTGATGCTGGTTACGAAACGTCGAGCATGCGCCGCAGCGCAAGGCGCGCGAGATCAGCTTCGTTTTTTGGCACCGAAATTTTGTTCACGACTTTGCCGTCAGCGAGATTCTCCAGACTCCACGCGAGATGCTGCGGATCGATGCGCGCCATCGTCGAGCACATGCAGACGGTAGGCGCCATAAATTGCACGATCTTGCCTTCGTGCTTCACTTCGTCGGCGAGGCGATTGACCAGGTTCAGTTCGGTGCCGACCAGCCAGCGCGTATTCGGCGCGCCGGCCTTGACCGTTTTCAGGATGTATTCCGTCGAGCCGACGTAATCCGACGCCTTGCACACCTCGAAATTGCACTCGGGGTGCGAGATCACGATGCCATCCGGGTATTGATTGCGGAAGCGGATGATGTGCTGCGGCTGGAACATCTGGTGCACCGAGCAATGGCCTTTCCACAGCAGAATTTTGGCGTTGTGGATCTGCTCGGGCGTGAGACCGCCGAGCGGTTGATCGAAATCCCAGATGACCATCTGTTCCTGTGGAATGCCGCGCTGAAACCCCGACCAGCGGCCAAGATGCTGATCCGGAAAGAACAGCACTTTTTCGCGGCGCGCCAACGACCATTCGAGGATCTTGCCGGCGTTGCTCGACGTGCAGACGATGCCGCCATGCTCGCCGCAAAAGGCTTTCAGGTCGGCCGCCGAATTGATATAAGTGACCGGCGTGATCATCTCGTCCGGATTCAGCACCTCCGACAGTTCGCGCCACGCGCGCTCGACCTTGCCGAGATTGGCCATATCGGCCATCGAACAGCCCGCATTCAAATCGGGCAGCACGACCGTGCGTTGGCCGTGCGTCATGATGTCGGCGACTTCGGCCATGAAATGCACGCCGCAAAACACGATGAATTCGGCGCTGGTCTCGGCCGCAAGCCGCGACAGCTTCAACGAATCGCCGGTCAGGTCGGCGTGCTTGTAGACGTCCGCCCGCTGATAATGGTGGCCGAGGATGACAAGCCGCTTGCCGAGCGCGGCTTTGGCTGCGCGGATGCGAGATTCGCAGGCGTCGTCCTGCAGTTTGTCGAAGCGGTCGAAAGCGATCGCGGCGGTTTGCACGGCATACCTCCCATTTGGGGACGGCGGAAGCGAGGATTACCAGACTAAGACAGGAAAACGCAGTAAGTGTTGCATTGCAGAAAACTATCTCGCGAGCATGTCCGGGAGCTTCAATATCGCGGCGCGATTAGACCAGGAAAATACTTTCTCGGCCGCCTCGCGATATGGCAGCCAGACAAAGTCGAGATGCTCACGCGCATGTACGGTCACCGCATCGGCTTGCGGTACGCAGAGCCCGAATACGTGCTCGGTATTATGCGTGACGCCCGGTCCGTAGCGGTGCCGCCATTCCTCGAAAATTTCAAACTCGTATTGCAGGTTCCAGTCGGTCAATAGATAACGGCGAGTGTCGATTCCGGTTTCCTCGAACACCTCGCGCTGGGCCGCATTAGCGAGAAGCTCGTCGGCGTCACGACTGCCCGTCACCGACTGCCAATAGCCTGGATGGTCGGCGCGTTCGAGCAGCAGGACTTGCAGGTCCGGTGTATGTATAACGACAAGAACAGAAACAGGAATTTTATAGGCGCGTTGCAATCTTAGAGCGCCATCGCCGACACGAACTTTTTTTGCGCGTAGTCGAGGATTTTGTCATCGCGCGTTACGATAGTTGCATCGAACAAGCGAGCGGTAGCGACAATGATGCGGTCCGCCGGATCGCTATGGAACGTACCGGGCAGGAAATTGCTCTCGATGAGAACGTCGGGGGTCAATTCGAACAGCGACAACTTGGTCGCGGCAAGCGCCTCCTTGACCCAGGCTGCGCAAGGCTTGCTGAGGCTTATCTTGCCTTTTGCCGCCAATAGAGAAACTTCCCAGATCGAAATAACCGACAGGCCTAATCTCCGCTCCGTCACGGCTGCTTCGAGCAGTTTCAAGGTCTTGGCTGAGAATACCTTTTTGCCATTGACCAGCCAGATCCAGGTATGCGTATCGAGCAACAGCTTAGCGGATGTTTCCGGCATCGGCTGTCCACTCTTCGTCCAGCGGAGCAACGATGTCGCCATGCTCGATGACGGTACCCTTCATCCTGCCGAAAACAGGAGACGGCTTTTCATCGACCGGCACCAGCTTCGCGACTGGTTTACCGCGCTTGGTGATAACGATTTCTTCGCGCTTCGATTCGACCTCGTCCATCAACTTCAAGCACCTTGCCTTGAACAAACCTGCAGGGATTTCCATGACAACCTCGCCATTCGTGACCATAGTAGTGTGACCATGGCTACTATAGCAGGTTCGAGTGAGGCTGTGACCTAGCGGTGACGGCGCTTTCGGCGCAACGTGTGGCAACAGGTTGAACAAAGCCGCTCGATCGTGAGCTCGAAGACCTAGGCTCTGGCGGCCTCTAGCTGCGGAGTCGCATCTGTGCAATCGGGCGGCTCCTTCTCGTCGAGGCTTGCCGGCAATCAAATGCTCGCAGTTCTGCGCAATGACAGGAATTCGACGGAAGACATTCAGTAGGTCAATAAAAAGAAGTCCGTTCAGCCCGGATACTCCGCTGAGAAAACAGCCGTTACTTCGATAACTGTTCCAAGTCGATGGTCTTTGCTCGCCTTGTAGGAAACCGTCACCTCGTCACCCTTTTCAAGCAAAGCTGCAATAGCTCGAACTGAAACCGGAGCTTCTCCTGAGCCGAGCCTGAAAATCTTGCGGCTTCCTGCAAGTGCAATGTAAGTAATGGTTTCCGCGTCTTCAATGCACCTGGCTAATCTGTCGACTGTTCCAGTCCTTGACTCGAGATCTTCCATTTCTGATGGCTACTGTTTTCCGCTTTTCCAATAACCCTTTCCCGGCGTCAGCTTGAAACCCCATGCTACTAACTGCGTTGCTATCGTGCCTCTGGGTTCGAAATGCTCAACCCAGAGAGCGCCACCGACTTGGCGTTTGTCCCTCGTCCGCATCCCATTGTGGCGGCAAAACTCCATAAAGATTTTTTCACAAAATGAAATATCAGTATTTAGGGTGAGACCAGATGCTCTTGATTCTTGCTCACGTGCGGGAAAAAGATCCAATGCCAAAGTTCGAGGAGGAGGACTAGTATCCTTCGCCTTTGCCGCAACTGGCGGCATGGTTTTGCTCTCGTTTCGCTTCCGCACAACCTCAGGTGAAATCGATTTAGAAGAAGAATCCGCGCCTGGCACCGGACCAAGTGCCTCTAGCTCAGATTCTGTGGTCACGGCTGTCTGCTCGTCATTTGCGTCCAAGTGGCGGACTTCGGACATGCGCCATTTCCGGAGTTCGGTATGGAAGCTTCTTGCCACGCCTTGCATTGCAACGGGTTTGATCTCACGCTGAGCTAACGTGTTGAACAGGTCCTCAAGCACCGCCTGTTTTCGGCGAGTGTAGGTGGATGCGAAGCAGCGCCAAAACTGCCATCCCGCCCGTTCCAATACGCGTTGGCGTTGCTGGTCTTCAGCCCATTTGTCAGCACCGTGATATTTGTCGCCGTCACATTCAATAGCCAGGCGTGTGCATCGCCGTCGCCTTCTACAACCAGGTCTATTCGATATTGCCCGG
>JACMKV010000161.1 GCA_014379915.1 Burkholderiales bacterium | reverse complement strand
GGCATAGTTCGCAACTCGTGTGCCATCGCGCATAATCCGCAACCATGTGCGGCCGCTACTCAATCTACGGACCTCGTTCCCTATCGCGAACGGAAATCGAGTTTCTCGATCAGCGGCTAGAAATTAAACCGCGTTACAACGCTGCTCGAACCGATTCTCTGCCGGTCTACCGCGTGCATCCGGACAAGGGGCAAGAACTCGTGCAACTACGTTGGAGATTGATACCGTCCTGGGCGAAAGATGAGAAGATCGGCGCGCGGCTGATCAATGCACGCGCGGAGACCGTGGACACACTTCCGGCTTTCAAAAACGCTTTAAGCGGCGGCGTTGCCTGGTGCTGGCGTCATGGTTTTACGAATGGCCGAAGACGACAACGCCAAAAGTGCCACGCTGCTACCGCTTGCTGAATGAGGAATTGTTTGTCGAGCACTATGAGGCTTGGCTTGATGCCGATAATCAGAACGTGGGCGACCTTAAGGCGCTGCTGCAACCCTACCCCGCCGACGAGATGCAGGTGCATCTGGTCGATCCCAAAGTCGGCAACGTCAGAAACGATGAACCGAGCTTGGTTGAGCCTTTTCCGAACAGCGCTTAAGCCTCGCTGCTAGGGAAGCTCTGCACAACCGATCACGAGACGGATCACGATGCGTTCAAATGCGCAAGTTGAAGAATGTCTCGGTTCGAGAGGCGGGATTCAGTGCCAAAGTGCTGCGTTTGCCGCCGCTTGGGCAGTCACTGGAGACACCGCGCCCCTTGAATCAGAAGCCGCTTCCTCACCATGTACAGATTGGCCAGGGCGAACAGCGCGAATGCCCGTGCCGTGTTCTTCGCCAGACCGCGGTAGCGCACCTTGGCGAAACCCCACAGCCGCTTGACGACATGGAAGGCGTGCTCGCCGCGCGCGCGATGCGCCGAACGCTTGCGATTGATCTCCCGCTGATGCGCTGTCAGGGGATGAAACGGTCGCGCCCGGCGATTGACGCGATAGCGAATCCCGGCGGCCTGGCAGTGGCGCCTGTGATCTTCGCTCCAATAGGCCTGATCGCCGTAGAGCTCGGATTCCTTGCCATGCATGAGCTCGTCAAGCCGCGTGATGTCCGCTTCGTTGGCCGGACCGGTGACGAGGCTGTGCGTCAGACCTTGCTTGCTCGCCCCGATATGCACCTTCATGCCGAAATGCCAGTCGCGGCCCTTCTTCGTCTGGTGCATTTCCGGGTCGCGTTCGCCCGCCGCGTTCTGGGTCGACGAGGGTGCTGCGATGATGGTCGCATCGACGATCGTCCCCGCTTTCAACAGCAAACCTTTCTGCGTCAGCAGTTCCCGAACGGTGCCGAACATCGCTGCGGTCAGCCGGTGCGCTTCGAGCAGGCGCCGAAAGCGCAGAATCGTCGATTCGTCAGGCACCAGGTCCGTCGTCAGATCGATACCCGCGAAGCCGCGAATCGCCTCACTGTCGTAGAGCGCGTCTTCCATGGCCGGGTCGGACAGGTTGAACCACTGTTGCATGAAGTAGATGCGCAGCATGCGCGCCATCGGATGCGGCGGGCGCCCGGTCGCAGCCTTCGGCCAGTGGGGCTCGATCAGCGCCAGCAGTTGCTGCCAGGGAATGACCTTTTCCATCTCTCCCAGAAATGCAGCCCGGCGCGTCACCTTCGCCTTCAGCGTCCAGTCCCCCGATCCGAATGTCATTTGCGTCATCGTCTTTTACCCCCAGAGCCTGATGAACGAAAGCTTACTCATTCAGCAGCGGTTTGTGGGTTTTGCAGAGGTTCCCTAGGAGTTCCTGCGGCTCGGAAAACCCGATCAAGTCTGAGCTAAACCCGGATTTTCCGGACACTTTCGAAGGTAGACAATACCGAAGGAGGTGTCGAATGGGAACGCGCAGTCAGAACATCAGCCCGAGCGGGAAGCGTGCTCGGTTCTTCTACAATCGGCGAAGATTGCATCAGACACTCAACTACCGAACACCGATCGAAGTCGAGAAAGAATGGAGTGGTTCTTGATTAACCTGTCCGAGAAACCCGGGACAGCTCAGACCCCATTGATCTTGCAATGCCAATACATATGCCAGTTATTAACGGACGGCACACTAGCAAAGCGTCACCGGCAATTAAAGGAAGGAACTGGCGGCGCGACAAGTTAACAATCGTTCGGGCCGCGCCTTAAGTCCTGAATTACTTACCCCTCATATTTGAAAGAGAGTGAGACCCGGGCGCGATACGCAACCACTTTGCCATTTTCCACCTTCACGTCGAGCTTTTTGATTTCCGCGACCCGCAGATCGCGAAGGCTCTTGGCTGCGGTTTCAATCGCACTGCGCGCGGCCTCCTCCCACGAGGTCTCGCTTACGCCAATGAGTTCAGTCACGCGGTAGATGCCGGTATCCTTCTTGGCCATGATGTCGTCTCCTTATGCCAGTGGTAACCCTTCGAGTATAGACGTAAATTGGAGCGGCCTGAGATAGTGATGCGCAAGGCAACGGGCCGCAAGCGATCGATGAAGCGATTGCGGCGGCTCCACATCATAGGCGG
>JACMKV010000160.1 GCA_014379915.1 Burkholderiales bacterium | reverse complement strand
GACCGCGAAGCGGGATGCCAAGCGCCGGATGATCGCGGTCGCTGTGCGCGCCTTCGGGGTCGCATCCACGCCTGCCGGCGTGGAATCCTGCTCCTCCCGCAGGCAGCGCGCTGCGCTCGCTACGTTTTTCAACAACCTGTTGAACGCGAAACAATCGGAGAAGCGCCCCATGTCTTTTGCAAACACCCATCCCCTCGCCGGCGAGAAAGCCATCGTCACCGGCGCCAATTCGGGTATCGGCGCGGCCATTGCCCGCGCGCTTGCCGCAGCCGGCGCTGCAGTCGGCGTCAATCACCGCGGCAAGCTTGCGCCTGCGCAGAAAATCGTCAGCCAGATTCGCGAACAGGGTGGCGAGGCAATGGCGCTTCAAGCCGACGTCTCGCACGAAGGCGAAGTGATCAGGATGTTCGACGATTTCGCCGCCGCGTTTGGCAGAATCGACATCCTGGTCGCCAATGCCGGCGTTCAAAAGGATGCCCCGCTGGCGACAATGACGATAGCTGACTGGAACGGTGTTATCGAAACCAACCTGACCGGCCAGTTCCTTTGCGTGCGCGAAGCGGTTCGTCGCTTTCGCGCGCAAAGCCCGAGCGGATTGATGGCGCGCGGCAAGATCATTTGCATGAGTTCGGTGCATCAGCTGATTCCATGGGCGGGGCACGTGAACTACGCCGCCTCGAAAGGCGGCATCGAGCAGTTGATGCGTAGCGTCGCGCAAGAGGTCGCCGCGGATAAAATTCGGGTTAATGGTCTGGCGCCTGGAGCAATCAGGACCGAGATCAATCGCGAAGCGTGGGAGACGCCGGAGGCTGAACGAAAGCTTTTGAAGCTGATCCCTTATGGCCGCCTCGGCGAAACCGACGATGTCGCCAGGGCGGCGATTTGGCTTGCCTCCGACGAATCGGACTACGTCACCGGAACTACACTTTTCGTCGATGGCGCGATGAGCCTTTATCCAGCCTTCCGCGACAATGGATGAGAAAGAAGACCGCGGCAATTACCGGCCAATCGCCGACTATGCGGCGATCGGCGATTGTCACGGCGGCGCGCTCGTATCTTCTGATGGCCGCATCGACTGGTGCTGTCTGCATCGCTTCGATGACGATCCCATTTTTTGCCGTTTGCTCGACGATAGCAAAGGCGGTTTTCTATCGCTGCAGCCGCTGGCAAATTTCGAAACGACGCGCGCTTATCTCGACGGCACCAATATCCTGCGCACTGAATTTCGCACGACGTCCGGGCGCGTCACCGTAACCGACTTTATGCCGGTCGGGCGCACCCCCGATGCGCGGCCGCACGATTACGTCAGCCTGAACGCACCGAATTGGCTGGTCCGCAAAATAGAAGGATTGGAAGGCGAGGTCGAAATCGAAAGCGTTTATCGACCGAGCGTCGCATTTGCCAAACGATCCGCGCAACTGGCGGCGACCGAGGGCGCAATTTTGGTCAAGGACGGGCCGGCGCTATATTCCGACATGCCGTTCGCGATCACCGGCGACCGCGCCAAGGCAACGGTCAAGCTAAGCGCGGGCGCAGTGCGGTTCATCGTCGTGGCGGCAAAACCGGCCGCCGTCACGCACGAGCGGATCGAAGAGCTGCTGGCGATCACCACCGCCTTCTGGCGCGAATGGCTCTGGTACTGCCGCTACGACGGGCCTTACGCGGAAGCTGTCAAACGCAGCGCATTGGCGCTCAAGCTTTTGACTTATGCGCCGACCGGCGCGACGGTTGCCGCGCTGACCACCTCGCTTCCCGAACAACTCGGCGGCGAGCGCAATTGGGATTACCGCTATTGCTGGATACGAGATGCGAGCCTGATGCTGTATGCGCTCGCCGGATTGGGGTATGCGAGCGAGGCGACCCAGTTCTACAACTTTATCGGCACCGCGTCTTCCCAATCGTTTTCCGATCTGCAAGTTCTCTACGGGATCGGTCACGAAAGCGAAGTCGAAGAGCAGCGTCTCGATTATCTCGATGGCTATGCGCGCTCGCGCCCCGTGCGCTGCGGCAACGGCGCTTCCGACCAGCGGCAAACAGATCTTTATGCTTACGTCATGGAAGGTGTGCTGACCTTCAAGACGCTGGGCGGCAAGATCGCGGACAAGGAAAGGAAGATGTTCGGGAAGCTGATGGAATTTATGGAACACTGCTGGGCTGAACCCGATCAGGGAATCTGGGAAATACGCGCGGCGCCCCGGCATTTCGTGCATTCGAAAGCAACGTGCTGGGCGGCGGTCGATCGCGCGATCCGCCTGTTCGGCGAGCAGGATGACTGGGTCGCCTTGCGCGGCCGCATTCTGAACGAAACCCTGGCTAAGGGACGAGGCGCGGACGGCGATCATTTTTGCCAAACGTTTTCCGGGGACGCGTCCGACGCCTCGCTGCTGCTGCTGCCCGCCATGGGATTTCCGGCCGACGAGCGCATTCTGCGACGCACGCTGGAAGCGGTCGAGACCGAATTACGCAAAGACGAATTCGTTTGGCGCTACTTGAGCGAGGACGGGCTCGGAGGCAGCGAGGCGCCGTTTCTGGCATGCAGCTTCTGGCTGGTCGATGCGCTGCTGTTCGCGAACCGTCAGGGCGATGCCCAGGCGCTCTTCGAAACATTGCTCGCCCGCGCTAATGATGTTGGCCTTTACGCAGAGCAGATGGATGAAAAAAGCGGCGCTTTTCTCGGCAATTTTCCACAGGCGCTCACCCACCTCGGGCTGATCGGCAGCGCGGTCAATCTCGAACTTTTTGCCAAAGGCGGCGTTGACGCCTTGCGCGGGGCCTATGCCGATCGGGCGAAACGCTATGTCGGCGCGACGATCGGCTGGCGCGGCATGCTTGCGGCGCTCAGGCGTCACCCCCTTAAGATAAAATTTCTCTCCTCGCGCCGTTCGCGACTGATCTGACGAAGCCCCGTTCTGCCGTTCACCCGCGTTGCCTTACGCCTTGCTAAATTCCCTGTCTTTCGTTCACCCGCTTATGGCGCGAGGGCCGCTTTCTTGCCGTTCGCAAGTCTGACGTTGCGTTCGAATTTGTCCCACGCTCGATCTCCCCGCAAAAACTGCCACGTTCCGCGCAACTCGGCGTAGATGATGATCGGTCTGTACAAAAACAGATCAAGTGGGCCTAAAAGAAGCATGCGGATAATGTCGCGCAAGCTGTAATCGCGGTAGGCCGCGTCGTGCAGGGATATGGCGACAGTCGTCGGGATCGCGCCCGCGAAAATGACGATCTCCATCATGACAAGATAAAGCGGCCAGTCGTAGAGCTGCGCCCAGATCGCGAACCCGAGAGAGACGAAGGACAGCGCCAGCATGAGCGGACCCAGCGCCTCAAAGATTACGACATACGGAACGCCGATCATTCCGACCGTGCCGTAGCGCGGACGAAACAGCATATAACGGTAGTGCCAGACGGTTTCGAGCATGCCTTTTTGCCACCGCGTCCTCTGGCGCACCAGTGCCGACACACTATCGGGACCTTCAGTCCTCGCCACCATGTCAGGCAATGACAGGATGCGATAGGGCCGCTTCTCTCGACGGAATTTCTCGTGTATGCGGAAGGTCATCTCTATGTCTTCGGAACTGAAGCCGTTGGAGAACCCGCCTACCTCGAGGATCACGTCCCGGCGCCAGATGGCGAATGCGCCGGGGTTGCAGAGCATGCAACCGAGACGGCTATACGCCAGCCGGTAGGCGACGAACGAGCGCATGAGATCGAGGTGCTGGAAATTGCTGAGCAGGTGACGGTCCACCGTTCGGCCGCCGTCAGTCCCGCGCTCGTCAAATTCGGGCGCCCGGCTGACGCCGAAGAAACTTGCTACGCCCACGACTGCGGCAGGATCCGTCGCCACGAGGGACATTGCCTTGAGCAGCGCATTCGGCAAGTACACAGTGTCGCCATCGACCGAGCAGAAATAGGGGTATCGGGCAAAATTGATCCCGCAGTTCAGAGCATCCGCATGATTGCCGGCGTTTTCTTTATGAACCACGACGAGCCTCGGATCCTTGCGGCTTCTGTAGATGGCTCTCACCGGCTTGCATGGGACGATATCGCGGTAGAAATATTCGCCTGGCTGAAGATCGTACTCGCGCTGTAACAATGAAAGTGTGGCGTCGGTCGAACCGTCATCGACCAGGATAAGCTCGAACTCGGGGTAATTCTGGCTCAGCAGCGAGGCGACGGATACGAGGACCATGACCTCTTCGTTGTAGGCGCAGGCAATGATGCTGACCGGGACCATATAGCGGGATCTGACCAGACCTTCGTAGTCTTCGACTTCTTGCTGTCGGCTGCGGTAACGGCTCTCGATCGAGGAGAAGATCAGCATGGCAACGATAAAAGCAAACAGCAATCCCATGTAGATCAGGCACACGAAAAACGTGACCTCAACGAATATCGGCAGCCAGCCGGACGCCATCGTCATGAGAATTTCGAATTCGAAAGATCGAATCCGAAACGCGGCAGCGAATCTTTGACCTCCCCTTCGACCTTCCGCCTGGTTTTGCCTATCGACGTGCGCGTTAACGGCCGATAGTTCCACTGCGGCGCGCCCGTCAGTTGTTTTCGAACCCGCGGCGATTGTATCGCCATGAGGACCTCGGCGGCGCCATCCCTGGCAAAGTCATCGGGCGATGTGAGTTGCGCCGTGACGTCGTGTCTGACGGCTGGCCCCATGTCAACCAGCGCTTCGCGGGCCGCCAAACGTACCCGCCATTCGCGGTCCGCAAGCAATGGCGTAACCGAGCCCGCGAGCTTGACCTGCGCCAAGTTGCCCAGTGCGCGTGCGGCATTGGCCCGAACGAAGTCGACGGGATCATCGAGCAACTTCAAGGCGCCAGAAACTGCCTCTCGCCCTCCAATGATCCCGAGCGTCTGCGCCACGGCCTTGCGGACACTAGCGTCCGGGTCGCCGACCAGCAGCGCGAGCAGCGCAGCGAGGTAGTCGAAGCCACGATAACGCGACAGCAGCGCGACCGCCCAATAGCGCATATGAGGCTGTGGATCGACGAGTAGAGGCAGCAATAGTTTGGCGACCGGAGTCGCAAAATTGTCGAGCTGGGTGGCGATGCGCGAAGGGGTATACCACTCCTCTCGTAGCGCGAGAATCAGAATTTCGGCGGCCTTCTCGTCTTGCAGCTTTCCCAGCAGAACGACGGCGGCGGCGGCGATATTACGATCTTTTTCCGCCAGTGCCTGCCGGAGGAGTTCGTGGATGCGGGGATTATGAATCCGGGTCAGGACGGACAGCGCCGAGATGCGTCGCCAGCGGTCGGAGCCGCCATCCTGCCCGGCAGCTTCCTTGAGTACACGGGGCAATCCCCATCTGGACAAAATTTGAGCTGACAGGGCCTGCGACACCCACTGCGGCTGCGAGACATCTGCGGTAATGCGATAGATCACACGGCGCGGAAGCCGCGCGAGAATGCCGTGAAGCGCACGCGATCGTTCCGGCGAGAGGCGCGTCAACGCGGTCGAGGCGCCGAGGCCGGTCTGTGCCTTACACAGCGCGCGAACGCGAAAATCGTGGAGCAGGCGATTCAGAACGACGTATGCCGACAACCCGAACCACAGGAAGAAAACAACAAGAAACAGGAAGAAGAAGACATCGAGGCGGTTCAAAACGACCTCCGGTAAGACAACCCGAGCGTGTGCTGTCGGAACGCGGGATCCTCCCGGCCAGTGGTGAGATCGAGACGAACGCTGTTGCGGTCGTCGAAGCGGTACCGCGTATTTGCGTTGATCGCCCAACCCCGGTTTCCCGCGGCCCCCGGAACGTTCACCGCATCAAAAAGGTTATCGCCATAAGCAACAGTACCGCCGTAACTCAGTGCGGAGCCGTCGTCCCAGAGGCCCCTTAAGGAAAAGACACGGATCGGCCGTTCGAGAGGCAGACTCCTGCCGTAAGACGTCCTGATCTCTAACTCGCCCTTGGTGAAATACTGGATGCCCGCCAATGATCCGACGTGACTACGTGACTGCTGGAATTCACGATAAATATAGCCTGCCTGCCCGACGAACGTGCCAAAGAGCCGGCGGCTGATCTGGGGTTCGACGAAGAACCGCGTAACGAAGTCAGTGTCGATGCCGCCCCCCGCCTGGCCTATGATTGTCCAGTCGCCGAGGCGTCGGTAACCGCCGGCGCTGACGAGCCCGTCGGTCACGTCTTCGCGCGTCTGGCTCTCAGCAGCGACGAACGCCCCGCCGATTGCCGATTCACGATACGTGGCCTGAATGCGGTTCGTCCACCACGTCTGGCTGCGATCGTTGACCTTGACCGAAGAAGGCTCCGTGCCCACGTCGACCGACCAGCCGTCCTGGGCAACTGTGATTACCGGGAAGGCGCCAAGGCTGATGCCGGCGACTAAGGCGCGCACGATTCGTCGAAACTCAAGCGTTGACATAGCGATATTCCCCTGGATTTTGCGGTTATTCGGCTGGACGAAGCTGCGCTCGCAGCTTGTCCCTCAGAAATTTCTTGTTAGAAACGCGGGCGACTCGATCGCTGAACCCTACACGAATCATTCCTACCCGATGCCTGCATTCGGGGGCAAGCTTTGCAGGAATCTCCCGGCATTGAACGAGATTCAAGCTTGCGCTGGAATGGCGGGGGTTGGAACCAGGAGAGGCGTTCTACCCAAGGTTTGTTGCTGCCCACTCTTGTTTCTGGCGGCGCAGCAAAGCAATTGTCATAATTATAAATCTCTTTCTCGCTCGTTATCCACAACCTCGCCCGTTCAAACCCGCGAGTACGCATGCCGCCGTCGCTGAACGAGACGTCTGGTAGCTGCAGGAGTAGTGTTTGATCACGGCCCGCCGCACTGCGGTTTCTTCGCTTCGATTCCGGCCCCGATATGCGAACCGATGTTTACCGCAGTCGCCAGCGAGAGTATGCGAAACTTTCAGACCATGAATTTGAACGCTATCGAAGTCACGAAGCTCAGCAAGCGCTACGACGCCGCACTCGCGGTCGATGCGCTCAGCTTCACCGTGCGCAGCGGCACGACTTGCGCCCTGCTCGGCGGCAACGGCGCCGGCAAAACGACGACGCTCGCCATGCTGCTCGGTTTGTTGCTGCCGTCTTCCGGAAATATCACCATTCTTGGCGAAGACATGCTGCGCCACCGTTATCGCGTGTTGCCGCGCATGAATTTCACCTCGCCCTACGTCGATCTGCCAAAGCGCCTGACCGTCGCCGAAAACCTCGCCGTCTACGCGCGTCTGTATGGCGTAATCGGAATCAAGGCGCGTATTTCGAAGCTGGCGAGCGAACTGCAGTTCGAGGAATTTTTGAAGCGCAGCTACGGCACCTTGTCGGCAGGGCAGAGGACGCGGGTTTCGGTCGCTAAATCGCTGCTCAACGAACCCGAGTTGCTGCTGCTCGACGAACCGACGGCTTCGCTCGATCCCGACGCCGGGGATCGCGTGCGTAGCTTCCTGATCGATTATCAAAAGCGCACCGGCGCAACCCTGCTGCTGGCGTCCCACAATATGCCCGAGGTCGAGCGCATGTGCGACGAAGTGATCATGCTACGGGCAGGCCGCATCGTCGATAGCGGCACGCCGGCAGCGCTCATCGCGCGTTATGGGCGCGCCGATCTCGAGCAGGTTTTCCTGGCGATCGCCCGCCAAGCACGGGAGGGACTGTCGGCTGCGCCCAATGCATGAGTTTCGACGCATGGGCGCATTCGACATAGGCGGTACCGTGCACGCATATCTGATACATAACTCCTGATGCGCTCGGTCAACGCGGCGCAACGACGCCTGCACTGGATGCCCTCGTCGTTTTCCGTACAACGCATTATTGCCATGGTGTTGCGCCATGTTTACCTGATGCGGAAATCGTGGCCGCGCCTGCTCGAACTCGCCTATTACCCGTCGGTGCAGATGATTCTGTGGGCGTTCATCGCGCAATTCATGGCGCCGATGAGCAGCGCAATCGCGCAGGCGCCCGGCTTGCTGATTGCCGCAGTGCTGCTTTGGGACATCCTGTTTCGAAGCCAGCTCGGCGTTTCGCTGACGTTCTTCGAGGAAATGTACTCTCGCAATCTCGGCCATTTATTCGTCAGCCCGCTGCGGCCGTATGAGCTCGTCGTCGCCAAGCTGGTGATCTCGTTCTTGCGCACCCTGATTGGGGTCGGCGGGGCAGCGGTCCTCGCGATTGTTCTGTTCGATTATTCGGTTTTCGAGATGGGCCTGCCGCTGATCGCCTTTTTCACCAATCTGATGATCATGGGCTGGGCGATCGGGCTGATGGTATCCGCGATGGTATTGCGCTGGGGGCTGGGCGCCGAGAATCTGGCGTGGGCAATCATCTTCGCATTTGCGCCTCTTTCCGGCGTCTATTACCCGATCAGCGTGCTGCCGTCGTGGCTGCAGCCGGTCGCCCACGCGTTGCCGAGCAGTCACGTCTTCGAAGGTATGCGCAGCGTGCTGTCGTACCGCGTGTTTCGCAGTGATCTTCTGATCAATGCGCTTGCCTTGAACGCCATCTATCTCGCGGCTGGGGTTGCGATTTTTTTGGCTGCGTTTCGCGTCGCACGCAAGCGTGGATTGCTGCTGCATATGGGTGAGTAGCCCGAGCCAGGCGGACTGCTGCTCTGAATGTCAACGCTTGAATCGCGCTTGCTGAGCCGGGATCGATCCTGAATCGAGCGAGTTCACCAGCATACCGCGAACCGCGCGTTTTATTTGACGCCCAACTGCCGCCAGATCGTCCTGGTGAGCGCTTGTTGCACGTCTTCGTAGCCCTGCCACGGATCGGCCTGGAGCTTTTTCAGTCGCGCGCCGATGTTCTGCACATCGAATTCGTCGGAACGGAATTTTCCGAGTTCGCTCCAGCGCAGTGGCGCCGAAATCGGCGCACCCGGGCGGGCGCGAGTGGAGTAGGCCGCGATCGCGGTCGCGCCTTTGCCATTGCGCAAGTAATCGATAAAAATCTTTCCCTTGCGCCGCGCCTTGAGCAGATTCGACGTGAATTTCCCAGGCACGCCGCGCACCAGATCTTCAGCGACCGCCTTCGAGAAAGCTTTCACCTCGTCCCAACTATTGCGGCGCGCAATCGGCACGACGATGTGCAGGCCTTTACCACCCGTCGTTTTCAAGAAGGATTCGAGCTTCAAATCCTGCAAACGCAGATGCAGCAGTTTTGCGGCGTCGACAACGTCCTGCCAGTCAAGGCCGACGTCCGGATCGAGGTCGAAGATGATCCGGTCCGGGCGATCGAGCCGGTCGCTTTTCGATCCCCACGTGTGCAGTTCCAGCACCCCCATCTGCACCAGCCCGATCACGGCGGGCAGCGAATTCGCCATGGTGTAAATCGCCGTACCGTCGTCCTCGGGAATCTCGACGCGGTCGACCTCCGCCGGCACCGTGTCGTTCGCATTCTTCTGGTAAAAACACTTGCCGAGGCTGCCATCCGGGCAGCGCACCAGCGATAGCGGCCGGCCGGCCAGATGCGGCAGGATCAACGGCGCCATTGCCTCGTAATACTGGGCCAGGGCAAGCTTGGTCAATTGATGCTCTGGATAGAGGACGCGCTCGGGATGCGTCAGGCGAACGCCAGCGACGCTCGCGCCGGCACTTTTCGCCCGCGCTTTTCTGTTCCCGCCTGGCGCTTTTGCCGCGGCGATCGACGACGTCTTCGCCTTCGGCTTTTGGGAAGCTTCCCCGGCAGCTTGAGCCGATCGCACCGGCCCGGGCGATTCGCGCACCACGTCAGTTGCTGGCTTATCCTCGCGCATACCCTGGAACGACGCGTGCCGCACGATGCCGTCATCGGTCATCTCGCCATAGGTGATTTCGGCGACGAGTTCGGGCGCGACCCAGTGCACGCCGCGCGCTTCATACCCGGTTGGAGGATTGTGAAACGCCGGCTTTTTCTGATCGAGGCTCTTGAGTTTCCCGTGCAGACTGCGCAGCGATTGCTCATTAAAGCCAGTGCCGACGCGGCCCGCATAGCGGAGTTCGCCCGGAGTTTCGCCCTGAAGTTCGTCCGAATTGTCGTACAGACCCAGTAACAGCGCGCCGAAGCCTGAGCGCGAACCCGCCGGATCGGTATAACCGCCGATAACGAATTCCTGCCGGCGCGCGCATTTGACTTTGATCCAGTCACGACCGCGACCGCTTCGATAAGTGGAATGGGCACGCTTGGAGATAATGCCCTCGAGCGAATGCTCGCACGCTTGCCGGTAAACAGCCGCGCCGGTTTCCGAAATGTGATCGCTGTAGCGCAAAGCGCCCTTGCCCGATTCGAGCTCGCCTGCCAACAACGCCTTGCGGTCGATTAATCGCAGGTCGCGCACGTCGCGGCCATCGATGTACATGACGTCGAAAAGATAATAGACGAGGCCATCCTCGGAGCCGCGCGTCAGGATGTTCTGCAGATCCTGAAAACTCGTTGTGCCATCGCGGCGCAGTACGACGATCTCGCCGTCCAGCCATGCCGCGTCCACTCTTAGCTGCCCGGCGGCTGTCGCAAGCGTCGGGAAGCGATGCGTCCAGTCGTTGCCATTGCGCGTGAACAGCGCGGCTTTTCCGCTCTCGATCCGGCATAGCATGCGATAGCCGTCGAACTTGATTTCATGAATCCACCCAGCGCCTTCGGGCGGTTTGTCAGCTCGGGTCGCGAGTTCGGGCGGCAGAAAAGCTGGCAACTCGGCTTGCCGGGCTTTGGTCGAGCTGCGGGTGGACGCCGCCTGCGAGTCGGAATCGTCATCTTCGCGCTGCACGGAAGGGTTGGCTTTCTTCAGCGGCTTTGTCACCGCGCAAGTTTTTATCGGATCGATGTCGGCCTTATTCGAATGCCAGACGCGTTGAGGATCCGCGGCGATTTCCTCGATCTTGCGGCCGCTCGCGACGCTTTCGGTCAATCGATCGACCACTTCGGCGTCGCTGCCGGTCAAGGCGGTCTCGTCGTTTTCCTTGATTAGAAGCCAGTTTTCTTTGCCGGGCGCGGCGTCGGCATTCGCTCGTCCGCCCATGCGCACCAGCGTCCAGCGGCCGTGCAGTTTTTCGCCGTCGAGCCTGAATTTGAGCTTGCCGTTTTTGTAATCCGCGACCACATCGCTACCCTCGGGCTGCCACTCGCCGCGGTCCCATAACAGGACGGTCCCGGCGCCGTATTGCCTGGGCGGAATGATGCCCTCGAAGCCGCCATATTCGAGCGGGTGATCTTCGACGTGGACGGCCAACCGCTTTTCTTTCGGATCGAGACTCGGACCTTTGGGCACTGCCCAACTCAACAGCACGCCGTTCAATTCGAGGCGGAAATCGTAATGCAGACGCCGCGCCGCGTGTTTCTGGATCACGTACGAGAGGCGATCGCGCTGCTGTGCTCGCTTCTCAGCTTGGGCCCCGCGCGGCTCCGGGGTTTGTCCGAAATTTCGTTTCCCCCAATAGCGCTCGAGATCCATTTCGTGTTCAGTGTTTTTAAGCAACGGCTGACGTGATTCGCTCGATGGCTAGGCGCGCTTTCGCTCCGGTGCTTTGGCCGCCGTTTTGCGCACCATTTTGCGCCCCTTTGCTACCGGCCGTTTTGCGCTTGCCGCGGTGGCGGCGGCTTTGGCGCGCGGCTTGCCTTTTTCGTCCAGGCTGCGTTTCAACAGCGCCATCAGATCGATGACTTCGGCCTCGCCGCGTTTATTGTCTTCCGCGACGGGCTCGCTGATGGTTTCGGTTTTCCCGGACTTGATTTTTTTGTCGATCAGGGCAAGCAGATCTTCCCGATACTCGTCGTGATATTTCGCCGGATCGAATTCGTTCTCCATACCCTCGACCAGGCGCTCGGCCATTTCGAGTTCTTTTTTGCTGACGCCGAGTTTCGCCAGATCTTCTCCGGGGAGCTCCAGTTCTTCCGGCCTGCGCAATTCGTCGGCAAAGCGCAGCAGGTTCAGCACAAGCATATTGCCGTAAGGAATCAATGCAGCGATGTGCTGGCGCGTGCGAATTACGACACTCGCGATGCCGACTTTATTCGTCTGGCGCAAGGTTTCACGCAATAGCGCATAGCCTTTCTCGCCCCTTTTTCCTGGCGCCAGATAGTATGGCTGCTCGAAGTAGATCGCCGGTATCTGTGCGGCATCGACAAAATCGAGAATGTCCACGGTCTGCGTGGCCTCGACGTTTGCCTGGCGGAAATCCTCGTCGCCGAGCACAACGTATTCGCCGTCCTCATACTCATAGCCTTTGACGATTTCCTCCCACGGCACTTGGTCGCCCGTCTCCTTATTGACGCGCTGATAGCCAACCGGAGCCAGATCGCGGCGATCGAGCAGACTGAAGCTGAGGCCTTTTTTGACCTCAGCCGAGTAGAGTCCAATCGGGATATTGACCAAGCCGAAGCTGATCGCGCCTTTCCAAATTGTGCGAGGCATACAGGCTGCTGGTAGTTGTTTTTCGCAGATTCCGCAAGAAGCATTCCATTCGATTTGAAACCACCCGGCGATGACATCGACATAGACTCGCATGAAACGGGAGCTGGATTAGGCGAACTCTCTGTAAAATTGATAAAGGATGCAATATTTACAACGATAAAAACGTCTTGTTTGCTGTTTCGCTGACCGCGCTTAATGTTTTTCCGAGAAATAATGGGAGAAATTGCCGTGCTGGGGAATGGAATATTTATTGCTGCCTAGCGTTCACCCCCGGCGGCTCACCCAAATCGCGTGTTGCGCCGGACCGCCGCGATCAATGCCAGGAGGAACTGATGGATATCTACGAATTGTTAAAAAAAGACCACGAAGCCGTATCTGAGCTATTCGACCAGCTCGAACAAACGGACGAGGACGAGGACGACGAACGCGAGCGGTTGTTTGCCGAAATCAATCGTGAGCTGACGGTCCACGGCGAAATCGAAGAAACGATTTTTTATCCCGCCATCAAGAATGCGGACAAAACGCACGATGTGGTCATGGAAGGCATAGAAGAACATCAGATCATCAAGCAGCTGATGTCGGCGATGCAGGATCTCGGTACCGATGACGATCAATGGGAGGCCAAATTGACCGTGTTACGCGAAATCGTCGAACATCACGTCGAAGAAGAAGAAACGGAAATGTTTCCGAAAGCTCGAAAAGTACTCGACGGCGATGAAGCCGAAGCTTTGGCCGAACGCGTCGAAGACGAAAAGCACATGTTGCTCGAGCGTTATTCGGAGCAAGTCGACTGATCAGGCTCAACCGTGCGGCGGGAACATGCCGGGCTAAGCCGATGTCATAGCTTTTGGTGGGCAAAGCGCTGCAACCAGTGGTGTTTCGCTCTGCTGATCGTGCATAATCTGTATCCCCAATAGCTCAATAGATACCACACACACCAAGGAGGAGATCATGGCAACAAGGCAAATCGATATCGAAGGAGTAGATCCCGTTGTAGCTTACGACTACGGCACGTCAAAAGAAAAGCTGGTACAGGATTTCAAAGTGGTGGTGGCAGATGCAGAGGAATTGCTGAAAGCCACCGCCAACCAGGCCAACGAAAAAGTATCGGAAGCGCGTGTCAAATTCGCCGAAAAGCTCGACCTCGCCAAGATCCGCCTGGCCGAGACGGAAACGCGTTTGCGCGGGAAAAGCGCCGAGGCGGCGCGCGCGACGGAGGGTTACGTGCAGGAAAATCCCTGGAAGGCGTTAGGCGTGGCCGGAGGGCTGGGCTTCCTGCTCGGCTTGCTCGTAAATCGTCGTTAGGCGCAGCATGGAGGCGCCTGGCTTCCAATCTCAAGGGCTCGTCCACTCGCTAAAGAACCTCGGCAAGACCGGGGTTGCGATCCTGTACACCCGTCTACAGCTGGTCT
>JACMKV010000159.1 GCA_014379915.1 Burkholderiales bacterium | reverse complement strand
GTTTACGCCGCTTTTCTTCGTGTAAGCGTCGAACAGCGGCTTGATCAACTGTTCGTTGCGGGCAGAGTAAACGACGACCTCCTGTGCGAATACGGGCGCTGCGGCAAGCAGCATAACGAGCGTAAAGAGGAAATGTTTGAGCATGCTTTTTCCTAAACTGTAAAAGGTGAGTGCGATTATAAACAATAATCGTTCTCAATCCAAGAAGCGCGAAGAGCGAGATCACGCGGTCGCCGATCGGCCATCAGACGCCAGGCAGCGCCGAATCAGCCTCAGGGCTGCGAGCCTTGGTGTACGCGAAATCGAGGAAGGGTCAGTACGCTGAGCTACAAGCTAAAACCGATTTTCACCAATAATATCCCCGCCCGAAGCCATAACCGTAGCGCGAATAGGGGAAGCCCCAGAACGGATCGTAATAGGGGTAGCGCTGGAATGCGCTGAGCTGCGGCCACAGATACAGCTTTTCGATCCGCAGGCGCGGATAGAGGTAATCGTGCTCGCCGATTTTTCGCGTTTCCGGTTCCGTCAAGGTTCCCACCACCGTCAGTTCCCTTTCCTTGCTGTAGACGGCCGGGTCGTAAAAACCGTCATCGCAGGCAATGAAGCGGCCGTCGGTTTCGCGGCTTTCGCGCGGGCGGCCGGAAACATCGAGTTCGTGGCTGAGGATTTCGAAGCAAGTCTGATTTTCGCCGGGCGCAACATCGAGTATCTCACCGCCCCAGCGGACGCGTTCGTTCGGACCGACACCCTGGTTGGCGCGCGCCGCCTCCGGCGTCAGTGGCGATATCGGGCCCTCGACGACCGGACGCGGCGTCGTCGCGCAGGCCGCAAGCAAGCCGATGAGCATCAATGCCAAACCTATTTTGAACATCATGATCCTCCAACATATAGGTTTCAGACCCGCTGACGCCGCTGACGGTTCCGAGAGCATAAGTAACTGTCCCTAAAACTGACACCGGAAGTACCGCTCTCGAGTGAGCCACCGGAAGATATTGTTATCGCTCACCGGCAGCGCTTCGCCGCGCCTCGACCCAGGTGTAGGCAAAGCCGGCCAGCACCAGCAGGGCCCGTTGGCTGCCTCCGCTTCGCGGCCGCGCGCTTTTTCTTCGTCTGACGCAAAGAAATTGCCGGCATATAAAACGCCAGCGACCAGTAGCAGCTCCTGCGCGTTATGCCCGTTAGTCGTCGTGAGAACTTCGGGCTCATTGCTTTTGCTCGCGTCAAAAGTCGTATTGCAATCCTGCCTGAATTAGCCGCGGAAGTCCCGGCAGAATGCCGCGCGTGCGATCGACGATGTAGGTCTTGTCGGTCAGGTTTTTCAGCGTCAGAAACACGGTCGTGCGCAACGGCTTGATACGGTAGTTCACTGCCGCATTGAAAATCGTGTGGGACGCGATTTGGCCGACGAGACCGCTGCCGAACGCAGCTGGCGTTCCAGTGTTGGCGAAATCGCTGAACTGCTCGCCGACGTGTACAACTTCAAATCGTACGTCTATCCCTACGGGATGCTCGTAGCCCAGCGTTGTCGTCAACAGCGTTTCCGGCGCGTACGGCAATCGATTGCCTGTCGTGTTTCCTTGCAACAGCGCGCCATTACTGACCTGCGCAAAAGGCGCGGTAATTTCCGCGGTCGGAAGATAAGTCAGCGCGGCGATAAAGAACACGTTGTGCGCGCTCTTCAGAAACGCGTTGCTGTCGATGCGTCCGCCAAATTCGATGCCTTCATGCAGCGTTTCGCCTTGCGCGAGCGGCAAATCTCCACCGGCAACACTCCCAACCACGATCTGGTTCTGGAAATCGTTGCGAAAGTAGGTTGCCTGCAGCTGTATGCCTTCCCGTAGCCGCGCACGCGCGCCCAGCTCGAAGTTCCAACTCTTTTCGGCATCGACTTCAACGATGCCGCCGTTGTTGTTAAGAATGTCCGCGGTGCTCGGCGGTGCAAAACCGCGATGAACGCCGGTAAACAAGGTCACGGCTTGGCTCGGATTGAATGTCGCGCCCAGGCTCGGAATAGTTTCGGTCAAATCGGTTTTGCCGGTGACGCCATTGGCAAGCCTGTTCTCCCGCTCGTACAGCACGCGTTCGACGCGCAGTCCCGGAGTTACCGAGAAATTTCCAAAGATAAACCGGTTTTGCGCGAACGCCGAGAACGCGCGCGTATCGCGCTCGTTGTCTTCCACCGTCGTGCCGCTGCGCGCGAACGCCGAGGTTCCATTGACCTGTTGCCTGTCCTGATTTTCGAAATGCGCGCGCACGCCGATATCGGCCTCGCTGTTGACGCCGAAGGCCGCGTACCTGAGGTTGAGTCGCGGCTCGACGCCATACGTGTAGTAATCGCGCAGCCGACCCTGGATCGAATTGCAGTTGTCGGGATTAACCGCGCCGCCATTCAAACGCGTCGTCGAAAATCCGGACACCGATGCATCGCACTGCGTGTCGGTGGTGCGACTCGATTGGCGCCACCAGTCGCGGCTGAAATACTGGCCGTACAGATTGGTCGTCAGCACTGCGTTTTCGTTGAACACCAAGGCGTGCGTCGCCGACAGCGCAGCGCGGTCGGCATCGAAAGTGTCGTTGTCAAACGGGTTGTAGCGCGCGCCGAAATTGCGGAACTCGGCGTCGGTGATTCCGGTATAGCCGACATCCGATCGCTCGCGATTGTAGTTCGCACGCAGCGTCAGCGCCTGACTCGATGTCAGGTCGAACACCGATTTCAAGTTGAAGTCATCGAGGTTCGAGTGCGTGTTGTCGCGCGAGCCGTCGCCCTGTTTATGGCTGTAGTCGAACAGAAAGTTTCTCGTCCCATATTGCGCCTGGCCACTGAAGTAATCCCGCTTGCCGCCCGTCAGCGTGACGCTGCCGCCAGGTGTTTGCGGCGGTATCGGCGTGATGTAATTGATAACGCCGCCTATCGTTTGCGGTCCGAACTTGATCTGCTCCGCGCCTTTCAATACTTCGATGCGCTCGAAACGTTCGATCGGCGGATGGTAGTAGCTCGCGTTGTCTCCATACGGCGCGAAAGTCAGCGGTATGCCGTCTTCGAGCAACAGGATTTTGGTCGAGCGCGTGGGATTCAGTCCGCGTATGCCGATGTTGGGCCGCAGACCGAAACCTTCTTC
>JACMKV010000158.1 GCA_014379915.1 Burkholderiales bacterium | reverse complement strand
GCCGTCATGTCCACCACATCGAATCTAGAATTGCGCTTCGGATAGTCCCATCACGCTGGCCATGCCGTGCTCGACGGCGTGACCATGTGCATAAGCCGTCGGCAGTATGTAATCGGCATAAAACCGCGCTGTCGTTATTTTCGCGTTATAGAAATTGCGATTGTCTGCGCCCTGTGCCAGCTTGCGGTCGGCGATCAACGCGGCGCGCGTCATCTGCCAGCCGCCGGCGACGAAGCCAAACATTTTCAGGTAGGGTACCGCCCCCGCCGCCGCGCCTTTCAGTCCGCTGGAAAATGCAGGAAGCAGCGATTCGGTCGCCTTGATCAAGCTTGCCAGCGCAGACCTGAACAATGCGAGGATGGCGACCACATCGGCGTTATGATTATCTAAAGGCTGCGAAGCCAGCTTCTGCATTTCCATAAACAGCGCGCCCACGGTTATGCCTTTATCGAAGGCAATTTTGCGGCCGAGCAGATCGAGCGCCTGGATGCCGGTCGTGCCTTCGTAGATCGACGTGATGCGCGCATCGCGCAGGTATTGGGCGGCGCCGGTTTCCTCGATGTAGCCCATGCCGCCATGTATCTGCACACCGAGCGATGCGATCTCGATCGACTGTTCGGTGCACCAACCTTTCACGACCGGCGTCAGCAGATCGAATAGCGCCTGGCTTTCTGCGCGTTTTTGCGGATCGGGGTGGCGCAGCGCGATGTCGAGCGCGCCGGCAGTGAAGTAGGTTAGCGCGCGCATCGCTTCGATCTGCGCTTTCATGCTCATCAGCATACGGCGAACGTCGGGATGATGAATGATGGTCACACGCCCACCGTTTCTCACTCCGATCGCGCGGCCCTGCACGCGCTGCTTGGCATAGGCGAGCGCGTGCTGGTATGCCCGTTCGCCGATCGCCACGCCTTCGGCGCCGACGCCGAGCCGCGCCAGATTCATCATCGTGAACATGTATTCGAGGCCGTGATTTTCCTCGCCGACGAGATAGCCGATCGCGCCGTCTTTGTCGCCGTACGCGATAACCGCTGTCGGGCTCGCGTGGATACCGAGCTTGTGCTCGATCGAAACGCACTGCACATCGTTGCGGCCGGCCAGGCTGCCATCGTCATTGACGAGGAATTTCGGCACGACGAACAGCGAAATGCCTTTCGTCCCTTCGGGGGCATTCGGCGTGCGCGCGAGCACCAGATGAATGATGTTTTCGGCGAGGTCGTGCTCGCCCCAGGTGATGAAGATCTTGGTGCCGTACAAGCGGTAACGATTGCCTTCGGGCACGGCGCGCGTGCGCACCGCGGAAAGGTCGGAGCCGGCTTGCGATTCGGTCAGGTCCATGGTTCCAGTCCATTGGCCGCTCGTCAGCTTCGGCAAATAGCGTTGCTGCAGTTCGGGCGAGCCGTGGCGGCTGATCGCCTCGACCGCGCCTGACGTCAGCATCGGACACAGGCAAAAAGCCATGTTCGCCGAATTCCAGATTTCCGAAACCGGAACTGAAACGATTTCGGGCAAAGCCTGGCCGCCGAACTGCTCCTGGCCGGACAAGCTGCCCCATCCCGCCGCGACGAATTGACCATAGGCCTCGCGGAAGCCGTCAGCGCTCGTCACCGCGCCGTCCTGGAACCGCGCGCCATGACGGTCGCCGGACCGATTCAGCGGTGCGAGCACGCCCGACCCGAACTTCGCCGCCTCGCCGAGCACGGCATCGACGAGCTCGCTATTGACTTCCTCGCAACCGGGCAAAGCGCTGATCCGATCGAGGCCTGCCAGCTCCTCGATCACGAATTTCATATCCTGTAGCGGTGCGTTGTAATCCGACATGGAGTTACTTTTATCGGAAATCGACTATCGACGAGAGCCCAGCTTTCTTTGTGAATCGAAGTCGCTATCTTCGGGCGGCTCT
>JACMKV010000004.1 GCA_014379915.1 Burkholderiales bacterium | reverse complement strand
GCAACCGCACCAAAGTCGCTGAACACGAAGTTAGGCGGTGTCGCCAACCTTCCTCCCGGTTGATCCTCCGTCGCCAGCGATACCAGTGTTAGGCCGGTCTCCGTGATCTCTCCGATGGCAGCACGCGCCACGCCTTCCTGTTCGATCGGTGTCTGTCCGGCAAGCTGGGCGGTGCTCAGGGATGCGGCGTCTTTCGCTGCGGCGTCTTCGCTTTGACGCGCCGCGTCGAGTGCGTTGGTTCCGGTCGATACCAGTTCGAAGCCGGGGCGTTGCAGGCTTTGCGTCCGCCCACGGCTTGTGAACCTGAGTTCACGGCCGAACAGCAGGCTGGCGCGGGTGCGGCCGTCATCGCTGACCTGGATGACAGCGGAGGCGGCATCGAGGGTAATGTCGCCATTGGCAGTCTTGATGAGGATTGGGGAAGTGTTGTTGGACATGCCGCCGGCTATGCGGATCAGTCCTTTGTTCAGACGCAAGGTGAGCTGTCCCCCACCTCCCGCACCCCCTTCCTCGGCATTGACGCTCTCGACCAGCACTTCGCTATTCGGACCCAAGGTCAGAGATGTGCCATCGGCAAACAAAACCTCGCGGATTTCAGTAGCGCTTGTTACGAAGCGCTGACCGGCCTGGGGGTTGCCGCGTTCGGACTTGACTAGGGGCGTTATGCCTTTGCCCGGCGAGAAGAGCATGGAGCTACCTTCGACCTTGGCTTCGGCGAACGAGGCGCCGAGCAGGAGGCCGAGCATGATGGCGGATAGGGGTTTCAGGGTTGTTTTAAGTGGGCACATGGTTTTCTCCTTGAATCCTTCAGAGTTTTGGAAGGCTCAGGTCTTCCTGCGTAAAACGTCTGAAGCTTTTCCTGCAAGCTGCCGGGTTCCCGCTCGAACGGGATGACCGGGCCCTTTGTGGTACGAGATTCCTGCTTGCGCAGGAATGACTGAAAAATTAGGTCATCGCTCCTTCCGCCATTTGCGCGGGAATCAGAATAGGGTCTAACTGAAGGTTCCTGACCTCATTTGTTTCAACGATCTCTTCAGGTAGCTTGCGGAAACCTGACCTAATATTTGCAGCTTGGTAATTGCTGCCTAAAACCAGTAAGCTATTTCCCATGTCCAAGCTGGATATCGCTAAAGAGCAGATTGCATACCTTAAATTTTGGCTGGGCGTCCTCGTTGTTACAGACATTAGTCTGGTGGGCTGGTTAGTTTCACGGGACGACGTAGACTCAGCGCATAAAATTTGGGCCGCACTCATAGCAGTAGCAGTTATCACATTTGCGGGTTTCAAAATTCACCGACTTATAGAGCACCGCATTGACGCTCTGGAGGAGTTATAAATGGAATATCTCGGCACAATTGCAATGCTCTTCGTTGCGTTTTCTTTCGTGTACATGGCACTCGACGCGGCGAGGCGCAGCGCGTCAAGGACGCGCGGCAGCCGAGTCAGCGTTGCTCCTCATTACTGCTCGTAGTTGCATTTTCCTTCGTGTACATGGGCACTGGATGCGGCGCGCGGTTTTTCTTGGAGGCCTTGCTTTGGTTCTCCGCGAGTTCGCGATTCGTAACCCGAAATAGCGGTTATGGATCTCATCACCATCGTCATGCTCGTAGTTGCATTTTCCTTCGTGTACATGGCACTGGATGCGGCGCGCAGTAATGAGTAGCAACGCTGACTCGGCTGCCGCGCGTCCTTGACGCCACTGGGTTCCCGCGTGCGCGGGAATGACGGTTTGATGTCGGGGTGCCCCAAGGCCGACCTTAATGCGCCTTTTGCTTTTGCCCATCAAGCTGCTTCCATCAGTGCTTCCATCAGAAGCTATACGCGATTCCAACGCTCGCCCCTTTGTTGTCGTACTCGAAGTTCGGCAGGCTCGAATCGTTATCCGTGTATTGCAGCGACACCACCAGCGTCAGCTCGCGGGTCATGCGAATGTTGTTGCTGAGGATGACGTCGGCGCGGCTGTCCTGGCGCTTCGTCGTTGGGTCGATTAGAGGATCGGCCTCGTCGTACACCGTCCTGCGTATGCCCGCGGAAAGCGAGGTGCTCCAGGAATACGCCGTCAATCCGAACGGTGGCGGATAAACTTGCGTAACGCCTATGCGTGCCGCGCCTTCATTGAAAGCTTCAAAATCCGCTTCCGAATCGCGGCGCCCGATACTAAGGCCGCCAAAGAGCCGGGTTGCCGGCAAAAATTGCCAGGCGAAGTTGCTACGTCCCTCGACGAATGGCCCGGAACGAAGCGAGGTTGCGGCCCGCTCTTCGCTGTTGAAAAACTTCTGGTCGCTCGCTTCGATAGCGCCTTCGACGAACGAGGCCGGACCGAAGAACTGGCGTACATTCACGCCGCCGCCGGCCTGTCGCAAATAGCCTTCGTCATCCAAAAATATGTAGCTCGCCGAGACGAATGGCCGCACCGATAGCGTCGGCTCGAGAAGAGGGCCGAAGTAGAACCGCGGGCCGACATCGAAACCCAGACTGTTGATGTTTATCTCAGAGCTTTCATCGTAGCGGCGGTTGTAGGTGAGAAAGTTGGCTTCGATTTCATGGCCGGCCTGGCTGTCGAGCGCGTAGGTGTAACTGAGCGCGCCGACCAGCTCTCCGGAAAAATCGTTGCGCCCGGTAGAGCCTTCGTCGAGCAAGCCATCGATGCCCAGCACCCTTACTGCACGCGACTCTGGACCGGCGTTGGCATTGCTGTCGTAGCGCGCGCCCGCGTAAACCGAGCCGGTGACGAAGTGTTTTTGCCGCGAGCGTTCGGCGCGCGCGAGGATCGACTGCGCGCGATCGCGCACCGCGTCTGGCACATCAGGCGCGAGCAGGGCACGACGCAAATAAGAGGCCGCCAGATCGGATGCGCCCACGCGAAGGTATAGAACGCCGAGTTCGAGCTGGATATTCGCGAGACTCGGATTCACCTGCAGGATCCTTTCGAGCGCGGCAATGGCGCCGCGAAAGTCTCCGGCGGCGGAAGCGGCTTGAGCAAAATTGAACGAGCGTTCGGCATCGGCTGGTTCTGCCATCATCGCTTCGAACGTATCCTGGTAGCGCTGATCGGCGTTCGGCTGTTGCTGGGCGAAAGCAGAGTAAGGCTGCGCGACGAAGATCACGAAGGCTAGCGCGGCAAAAAGCTCGGCGAATCTGTTGCGCGATGCCCCGCGCTTTGCCATCTGTTCGCACATACCCGCATGAATGCCGCAGACGCCTCGACCACGATTCGGGTAATTCCTTTCCCTACACATAGCCTCTTCCCCTTTTGATATGTACGGCCCGCTACTGGTTGCCTGGAAACACCATCAATTGATTTGCACCGACCCGCCCTTGATGCGATTGACCCCGGAAGATCGGCTCAATAAGTACGCGCCGCGTATCAACACTTTGCCCGCCTTGGTCAGCGTAATGCTCGCCTTGCCGCAGCGGAGGACGATTTCGTTTTTGGCATCGATCACGAGGCGCTCGCCATCGGCATCCACTTCGACCTGTGCGGGTTTTTCGGCGAGCGGCCACGCGCTTTTCTCCTGCAGACAGCCCACCACCAGCGGCTTTAGCGGATCGCTTCCCTCGAACATCAGGACGACTTCGCGGCCGATGTGTTCGCCGCGCAAATCGAGTATCGCGCGCGCTGCAATGGCCGCACTTCCCGGTTGACCCGGATAGACGACCAGCGGCACAGCGTTTTCCAGAAAACCGACCAGCGTGCCGACAACGACGCCGTCGATTTGCGTGCGAGATGGCGCAGCCGACTCATTTGGAGCGGGAACGACCAACAGCTCTTGCGATTCGCGTGCACTCATGATTTTTCTCTCAGTTTTGCAATATCTTCGAACCCTTCATCACGATGTCGCTGCTCGCCTTGACGTTGATCTTGCCTGAGCCCTCGATCGTAATGTCCTTCCCCTTGATCACAATGGTGCCGTCTTTTTTCATGCTGATGCTCGCGCTGCCGGTTGTGATCGTCACCGAATCGCCGGCGTCGATGACCACGTTGTTGGCAACTTTGAGCGCATCGTCTTTGCCGATGCTGGTGCTGCGGCCACCGCTGACGCTTCTCGACTCGTCGCCGCCGACCTTCATCGATTCGTTCTTGTCGATCGTCTCGGATTGATTGCCGCCGATGTCAACATTCTGGTTCCCGCCCACATTGATGGTTTGATAGGCGCCAACGGCAATGGCCTGAAAAGCACCAATGGCCACCTCCTGCGCCGCACCTATCGCGATAGTTTCATTTATACCGACGGCATGCGTGCGCTGTAAGACAACGGTCGCCGTTTCGCTCGCGCCGACGGAAATGGTGCGGTTGGCGCCGATCGTGATCGTCTCGTTAACGCCGACAGTTTCAGTGCGATTCAAGCCGATGCCGATGGTCTCATTGCTGCCCACCGTCTCGGTACGGTTCACACCGATGGTGATCGTTTCGTTGTTGCCGACCGTCTCGGTGCGGTCGTGTTTGACGAGCGTCGTTTCGTCGTTGTCGATCGTCTTGGTGCGATCGTGGCCGACCCAGTGCGTCTCGTCGGACTCGACTTCGATGTCCTGGTTTTTTTCGGCGTGCAGATAGACTTGCTCCGAACCTTTTTTGTCTTCAAAGCGGAATTCGTTGGCGTTGGCCGCGGTACCGCCTTTGCTAGAGCGGCTCAGCGTTCCGGTTTGCGTCATGTTCGCCGGCAGCGCGTAGGGCGGCATCTGCTCGGCGTTGTAAACCCGCCCGGTAATGATGGGATCGTCGGGATCGCCTTCGAGGAAATCGACGATCACTTCCTGACCGATACGCGGAATCGCGACCATGCCCCAGTTCTTGCCGGCCCACGGGTGCGAAACGCGGATCCAGCACGAGCTGTTTTCGTTTTTCTCGCCGACGCGGTCCCAATGGAACTGGACTTTGACGCGCCCATATTTGTCGGTATAAATCTCGTCGCCGTCGGGGCCGACGACGATCGCGGTCTGCGGCCCCTGCACGACGGGCTTGGGCGTCAAGCGCGCTGGGCGGAACGGTTGCCGGCTATTCAGCACGGTGAAGCTGCAATCGTAGCTTGGCCCTGCTTCATCCGTCGATTCGTACTCGCTATAAGTCATCTGATGCATGGCCGAAAGCACCAGATATTCGCGATCCTGATCGGCGCGCGTCTGCCCGACGAGTTTGAACAAATAGCCGACGCTCAAGCCGCGCGCGTTGCTTCGACCGTGGCCGATTTCGAATTGCGCGTGCAGTTCTTCTATACGCGCCTGCACGTAGTGATCGCCTTCGCCGGTCGTGATGAACTCGCCGGGATAGTCGTAAATTTCGTATTCGGCAAGCTGATGCTCGCGCTTGATTTTCGTCTTGACCTGCAGATCGACGCTCGGCTTTTCGAAATCGAAATCGTCGAGCACGTAGCGACCCGGCTGAATCTCGCGAATGAAATCCCAATCGCTGATGCGTTCCTGTTCAGGCCGCGTCATGCGCTCCTGCGGAATAAACGGAATTTCCTCGTAACCAGCAAGCGGCGCGTGGGCGCCATAGGAATCGGCGATGACCATCGTGTGGCGGCCATCCTCGTGCTTGAAATAATAGTAAATGCCTTCCTGCTCCATCAGCCTGCTGACGAAATTGAAATCGGTTTCGCGATACTGAACACAGTAATTCCACTTGCGGTATTCGCCGGTCAGCTCGAACTTCGCGTCTTCGATCTGCGCGTGATCCTGAAAAATCTGCTTGATGATGTCGGGCACTTTCATCTGCTGGAAAATGCGGCAGTTGGCGGTGCGCGTCAAAAACCACAGCCATGGCCGTGCGGTTGCCTGATACAGATGGTAGCGACCGTGCATGCCGGCCTGGGCGAAGCGCGTC
>JACMKV010000157.1 GCA_014379915.1 Burkholderiales bacterium | reverse complement strand
CGGCGGGGCGCGCGGACTCGTTACCGCGAAGCGGCCGTCTGCGGGGAGCGCGCCTGGGCCCCGCCTCCCGCAAGCGGGCCTGCGGCTAACGTGTCGGCGGGGCCCTCCCCCGTCGAAGGGGGAAGGAGAAACTAATCCCAACCTTTCCCCGTCGAGGGGGAAGGAGAAACTACTGGTCGCGTAGAACAGTAGCGCCCCGTGGGCAACAGGGCTCTGTTACTCCCGGCGGACGCAGCTACCCGAGCCCCTTCAAATTCGCCTCCCTTCCCGCCTGCGCCAATCTACCTAGCCACACTGCCGCCGCCCCCGTTTGATGTATTGTTGCACCGCACCAATACCGTTGACACATCTCGTTTTAACGCCTAAGATCATTTTTTTACTGCATTGCAGCAAAACACGCGAATATGTACAATCTTTATTGCGACCCGACGAATAATCACGGCGCCGCCGACCAGTTCAACCACAGGGACGCGGCAAATGAAGCCGACCGCAAGCCTGAGCAAATTGGCACTAGCGGCCAACTTCCAAACCAGAGGTACTTTTTGCCTACCTTAAGCCAATGCTATAAACGCCGCCGTGACAGCGGCGTTTCTTTTCTTGCGCAACGCAGTCGTTTTTACGTAGCGCCGCTGCACGTCGTAACAGGGCTTCCCGCAGCGCCTCGCGCAAAGTCTTCAGTGCTCGACCAGACCGGCCAGCTCAAGAATCCTCGGCGAAAAGATTTGCCGAAATAGCCGGCTACTTCGCTGCAGATATGCCTTTCAAAGCGCGCGGGGAAAGACGATTTAGAAGCGACGACTTAGAAGCGCGATTCAGATTAGCGTGAGTCAGAAGCGTGGCGCTTATCGGCTAGGGGCGCTGCAATGGATCGTTCTGTCCTGGAGCCATGCTGGTGCGCATAAACCCAGGTGAATTCAGCGCCGAGCAAAAAGATTTGCGCTGAATAATAGACCCAGACAATGAGCACGACGAGCGATCCGGCCGCTCCAAACGCCGAGCCGACGCCGGCTTTGCCGAGGTAAAGCCCGATCAGGTATTTGCCTATGGTGAACAGCAGCGCTGTAACCGCTGCGCCGACCCAGACATCGCGCCACTCGATGTTGGTTTTCGGCAGCATTTTATACATCAGCGCGAACAAGCCGGTGATGATAGCGAAGCTAACGCCAATGTTGGCGGCCGTGAGCAGCACTCCCAGACTGGGGGACAATGCTTTAGACCAGGCTCCGAAGGCCGCCAGGCCCGCGCTGACGACCAGCGACACCAGCAGCAGGAAAGCGATCGCGAGCACCATGCCGAACGACAGCATGCGCTTTCGCAGCATCTGCCAGACGCCGCTTTCGGTTTTGGTCGTGGGCGAGCGCCAGATTCTATCGAGGTCGCTCTGCAGTTCCGCGAATGCCCCGGTCGCGCCGATGATCAGCGTGAGCACACCCAGAGCACCGGCGATCAAACCCTGCTTCGGTTCACTCGCGCTCTTCAGCAGGCCCTGAATGGCGATCGCGCCTTCATCGCCGATCAAACCGCGAATCTGACCGAGAATCTCGCCCTGCGCGGCTTCTGTCCCGAGGAAAAAACCTGCTACCGCGATGACGATGATCAACAGCGGCGCGATCGAGAAAAGCGTGTAGTAGGCGAGTGCCGCGCCCATGCTCGGCGCATAGTCGTCTATCCATGCCGAGATCGATTCCTTGACCAGGCTCCACGCTGTTTTCAGATTCATTCGGCCCCGAACAGGCTGCTAACGTTTGCTTACGCGTCCAGCTGCATCGCTGCTGTTGGCCACGCGCGGAGACTCGGCGTCCTTGATTCGCGATCCGTGGCGACGCGCGTAAACCCAGGTGAATTCGGCGCCCAGCAGAAAAATTTGCGCCGAGTAGTAAACCCACACGATTAAAACGACGAGCGAACCTGCGGCGCCGTAAGCCGATTCGACTCCTGCGCGTCCGAGATAGACGCCGATCAAAAACTTGCCGATCGTAAACAACAGCGTCGTGACCACGGAACCTGCCCAGACATCGCGCCACGCGATGCGCGTCCGCGGCAGCATTTTGTAAATCAACGCGAACAGGCCGGTTACGACGACGAAGCTGATGACGAAGTTGAGCCCGTGAAGGAGCACTGCCCAGCTGCCATCGGAATCGCCCCAGATTTTTCCGAATGCCGCAAGCGCGGCGCTGATCACGAGCGAAACCAGCAGCAGAAAAGCGATGGCGAGCACCATGCCGAACGACAACAGCCTGGTGTGGATCAGCGCCCAGATGCCGCCGCCAGGTTGTGCTGCGGGTGAGCGCCAGATGCGGTCAAGATCGCTTTGCAGTTCAGCAAACAGGGTTGTGGCGCCGATGAACAGCGTCAGAAACCCGAGGGCGCTCGCGATCAAACCGCTTTCGGGTCTGCTCGCGCTCTCGAGCAGCCCCTCGATGGCGGTCGCGCCGTCGTCGCCGATGAGCCCGCGAACCTGGCCGACGATTTCGCCTTGCGCAGCGTCCGTGCCGAAGAAAAACCCGGCTACCGCGATGACGATGATCAATAACGGTGCGATCGAAAACAGCGTGTAATAGGCGAGCGCCGCCCCCATGCTCGGTGCGTAATCGTCGATCCATGCCGAAATCGATTCCCTGATCAAACTCCAGATATCTTTTAGCCCCACGTTTTCCCTGATCGATTTTTTGCAGGCCGTGTCAATTGACCGCGCTGGTGTCCTGAGTTGCTAGTTTGCGGAATATAATCAGGATGACCCTTGAAGTTGGCAATGAAAAGTGCCGAAATCGGCGCCAGAAGAGGTGTAAACCAAAGGCGGCGCGAAAACCACAGCCTGTACACCTGGCGAGCTCATTGAACGTAATTCGCAACGCGGTATGGCGGCGATTCTCGGCATCTTTTCTG